>CALJUK010000069.1 GCA_937975745.1 uncultured Planctomycetaceae bacterium
CCAAATACAACGCAATTGCTCGAACAATGCCGCCGGAGGTCCGTAAGACAGAGAGAGTCGCATAACGCTGGAGCCCCGTCAGTAGAGCACCAAAAACAGCTAGGGGAAGTTCCAAGCCAATATTCATTCCCAGCAAAACAAGCACGACCTGAATCGTGGGGAGGAGCGGTGGCGGAACGGTGAAAATCGTATCCGCCATGAACGCAATCAGGCATGCGGTGACGGTCGCAGTCAGTCCCGCCAGACTGAAAACGAACAAGCTGGTGCAAAAGATTCGATTCAACTGGTCGTCGTCCGCTGTCGATTCGAACTTCGCGACGAAGCGAACGACGGCCGCTCCGATTCCCATATCGAGCAGGGCCAGATAGCCCACAACTGATTGAATCAGGCACCACCAGCCATAATGGTTGACACCCAATCCGTGCAGCAGCACGGGAGCCATGACAAACGCCACAGCAATCTGGGTGGCGAATGCAATCCAGTTGGCGATCGCGTCCGTCGCCAGCTTTCTGCGCCGAATGGCGGTCGGGGGTGGGGGTGTCATCTTTGAATTTAGAGTTCGTTCGAACGCGTCTTGATGAACCGCCGCGCGGCACGTTTGACACTTGTGGGCCACCAGCACGACAGGACCGACTTCCAGGCGTACAAATTCGCGGGAGCATGTCCCAAGGCCTTTGCGTACCAACGCCACGCCGTCAGGGGACATTCACGCATCAGGATGTCTGCCCGGTTGCAGCACAGGTCGGCCCGGGCTCCCCTTGCGAGCCTTGGGGGCAAAGTCGTGGGGCCACTCCTCTCCAGGAATCGCTCAAGGATGAGGGACGCGGTATCGAGTCGTTCGATGCTGCGGCGTGACAGACTGGCATGGCCGACCCGGTACTTGACCAGCGGCTCGTCGACGAAGTCGAACTCGCAGCAGAGCGAACAGCGAAGCCACAGATCCCAGTCGGTCGCCAACTCCAGAGTCTCGTCAAACGGGCCAACGTGGGCGAGGACGTCGCGTCGAACGACGCTGCTGGAGAAGCAGATCGCATTGGTATGCAGCAGCTGAGCCGTGACCCGGCCGCGAAAACAGGCCCGTTCTGCGACCTGGACCGGGTTCCCGTCGGAATCGATATGACTCCGTCGGCTGTAGACAACGCCGACGTTCCGATTCTGGTCGAACAAAGGGAGTTGCTTCGCGAGTTTTTCCGGCAGCCAGATATCGTCCGCATCCAGAAAGGCAATGTATCGCCCGCGGGCCTGCTGAATGGCCTTATTTCTGGTTGCAGGTGCTCCACCATGTGTGCACTGTAACAGGCGGACGCGTGGATCATCGAAAGACGTGACAACGTCGATTGTGCCGTCAGTCGATTTGTCGTCTGCAACAAGTAATTCGAAGTCGCGGAATGTTTGCGCCAACGCCGACTCGATCGCTGCTGCAATGTACGGTTCCGCGTTGTAGGCGGCCATCACAATGCTGACAGTCGGCCCTTCCTGGCGAAGGGCTGTCGCATCTGTCATGCGGTCACCTCGGTCACCGGTCGAGCAAGTGGTGCCACGCGCGAGATGCAGAAGCGGTATTTGCCGCTTGGCTCGGGGGCGATCGCGTCGACAAACTCGAGTTCATGGCGCATGTCGGGGCCGAATCGCTCGCGGACCAGTTCGGCGATCTGTTGCTCGCTGGCAGGGCTAAAGCGATCGCTTCTAGCGATGCGGAACACCAATCGGTCAATCTCTTCCTGAATGATCTGTAATTGCCGAATTCCAGTGACCAGAACGGCAAAGTTCTCTGTGAGGGAGATTCCGGATATGAAATGTCCGTCCGATGTCGTCACGTAGTCCGCGATGCGCCCCTCAACCCGTTCGAGCGTGGGAGACCGTCGACCACACGAACAGGTTGTCTCGCTCCAGGATGCCATGTCGCCGACTTCGTACCGGATGAGCGGCATGGCCCGGTTGACCAGGTCGGTCACGACAATTCGGCCTGGTTCGCCCGGTCCCACGGGTTGATTGGCCGGATTTAGAATCTCGACGTAGACGTTATCCGTGTTGATATGTAGTCCACGGTGCGCCTCGCACTGGCACGCAATCAGGCTGACTTCCTCGCAACCGTAGCGGTTGGTCACCGGAGTGTGAAAGACTCGCTCGATACATTCCCGCTCGAAGTCGTGCAGGACCATGGCCGTCGAGATGATCCCGCGCGGCCGATAGGACGTTCCTGTCCGGGACTCGGCGAACCGGGCCAGCAGGTACAGCGAATGGGCATGTCCAAAGAGCAGGGGAGGACGCAGCCGTTCGAGGTCCCGCAAATAGTCCTCCAGCGTTGAGTCTTGCATGTGGAGTGTGTCGAGATAGAACTTGCGGTCCAGCAGGGTGTTTCGCAGCCAGCCCCGCAGACCATATTTTAGATATTCGGGGTTGCCCCAGACCGCAGCAATACGCTGTCCGAGTCGCCAGCCGGTCCACTCGTCATGTTTGAGTGTGAAGGCCCGTTTCCACTGCATCGCATCTTCATCGACGAGGATTTCGAGGCTGACGCCGGTGGAACCGGAGGTCGTTTTCGTATGCCAGTCGGCCCGATTGAGCCCGGCGGCCTGCATGGCGGACTGGTTGGTGCGGATGTCGTTCTTGGAGAGAATCGGCAGCCGGCGCAAGTCTGTCAACGACTTCACGCTGGCGACGTCGAAGTCAGTCTCGCGAAAGATATCTCGCCAGTAGGGGCACGACCGGTCGGCATGGCGGAGAATGCCTTGCAGTTGCGCGAGTTGCCTTTCTCGAAGTGTTTCCGCCGGATCATACTCCTGTCGCTTGAGCTGCCGATAATGCTTCAGGTAGGGAGACCGCTCCCACCGTGCCCACAGCGGCGCGACGACATGTCGGCAAAAAAGTTCGTCGGGAGCGAATGGCACGAAAGAACTCTCGTTGTAAATGGTGATCAACTCGGACGGATTGTCTCTAGCGAGCCGTTTCCAATCCGGACAGAACTCTCATCGCTCGGATGGGGTCGAGCAAACCTGCGGACACGGCGTGGATGGCTGCACTCCAGAGGGCGCGCTGCTGCCAGCGAACTTGTGCCATCCGAAAATTGATGGCGGCCCGTCGCTTCCGGATCGCGCTCGGCTTGTATGGATAGCGACTGCCAGCACGGCGTAAGACCACGAAACTCTCAGTCCAGCATTGCTCATTGTGGGTAAAACTCTTCGCGCCGTCATGTCGACGATAGGCTGCCAGTTGGTCCGGGAGATACAGCACGGGAGCGGTCTCGATCAATCGAAGCAGCAAGTCCTGATCGTTAGCCGAGAGTAATTGTTCGTCCAGAAGCCCGACCGTATCCAGAGCGGACCGACGAATCACGGTTCCTAGGTTCAGCAAGATGTGGAAGTGGGCGAGAAACTGATTCGGGTCACCTGTCTCGATATGGTCCCTGGGAAGCAGCGGGTACTGTTCGCGTCCGTCGTGATCGACGAGAGTTCCATTCGAATAGGCAAATCCTGCCTCCGGATTCTGCTCGAGGAGGGTGACCAGCCGTTCCAACTTCTCAGGATGGATCAAGTCGTCGCTGTCGAGCGGGCTGATGTATTGACCCTTTGCCGCCCTGATGGCCCGATTCGCCGACGCCGCCTGCCCGCGATTCTCGCGATTCGGATGCTGCAGCAGGGTCAGCTTTCCTTGGGCGGCATACTCTTGCAGGATCTCAAAAGTACCGTCAGTCGAGCCGTCATCTGTGACGCTCAGTTCGACGTTCGGCCAGGTTTCGGCCAGAACCGATTCGATTGTTTCCCGGATATATTTGGCCCGATTGTATGCCGGAATGACAACGGACACCAGCGGCAGTTTTGCGTCACTGTGGCTTTGTGCAACGAGTGTGTCACTTGTGCGTGCGTCGAGCATGACAAAGTTTGCGTTTTCTGGTCAAATATCTACTGGTCGGCAAAGTAAGATTGGACGGTTTGCAATAGTTGATGCTCGCGCATTGCGCGAGCTCGCCGGCGTTGGCCGGGCAGCGGAATACGGTCCGCGATGGCCGCTGCAATCCGTTGTCGGGTCGAACGAGGTTTCAGAAATGTCTCGCCGCGGGCCGAGTAGTTGGCGTCTGCAATCGCCCGCCCCGCGTTGATGGCGGATTTGCCGAGTGCTGCAGCAGATCGCAGCATGCGGCTGACCATTGCCCGGAACTCTTCGTCGTAGAAGCGTTCCTCAGTCGACTTGTTCTGAAAGACACCGAGTACACCGCCGGCATTGACGACAAAGTCGGGCAGGAGCAGGATGTGCCGCTCTTGTAGTACAATCTCGCCGTCGGCAGTGCAGGGGACATTGGCAGCCGGTACAATTCCTCGGACTGGCAGACGTCGGGCTACGTCGCCCGAAATTGAGCCGACACGGGCTGCGGGCACCAGGATATCGGCCTCCACATGAAATAGTTCTTCGGTCGCAAGACGTGTCCAAAGCCCCGGCTGGAGGACGAACTCGGCGCCATGCTGTTCGCGACAGGCGAGCAGTTGCTCGACCGGCAGCCCATCTGCCGCGGTGAGTGTGCCGATGCGGTTGGAGATGGCAACCAGGCGGCCTCCCCAGTCTGCAATTTGTTCGGCCAGGATTCCTCCGACGGCGCCAAGCCCTTCGATGGCAATTCGACAATCTGCTGGTTTGAGACCGAGGAAGTCTGCGGTTGCCTTGACGGACGCGAAGGTGGTCAACGCCGTTCGTCGTGCTGAGGAATTCGTTCCAGTTGTCCGTGGAACACCCGCACCTGCGTAGAGCGCATCAACTTGTTCGGCGAAAAAGTTCATGTCGGTCCAGGCATGATAGGCGCCTGATCGCAGAAGCAAAGCAATGTGGTAGCCCACCCGATTCGCGAGCTCTTTCCGGCGTTCGGGCGACGCGTCGTAATCGACGATCATTGCCCCTTTGGCTCCACCGAGTTCGAGTTGAAAAAAGCTGTACTTGTACGCCATGGCGCGCGCAAGAGTCTTGGCCTCATCCGCTTGGATATCCGGCGTGCATCGAATTCCCACAGCCGCCCTGCGGATTCCGAGGTTGTGGATGGCAATGTACGCCTTGAGACCGAATTCCGGTTCGTCGATGTCGAGGCAGAATA
>CALJUK010000070.1 GCA_937975745.1 uncultured Planctomycetaceae bacterium
AAGGTGATCTGAACCTCAACTTCTTCCGGAGTGAGCGACGGAGCCGTGGTGTTAATCTGCACCATCACCGGCGTCGTGTCTGGAAACGCGTCGATTTCCAGGTATTGCAACGACCAGGCGCCGGCGGCGATGATCACCAGCACGGCAATCAGCACTAGGCCCCTGTTCCGCAACGAAAAGTCAATGATCCAGTTGAGCATGTTGATATGGTGCGAGCGGTATTCCGCCGTGGAACGCTTGAAGTCGCTGAAACGTGCCGTACTCCACTTCGGTCATTTGCGGCCGACCGGCCGCGTCACTGTTCGCATAGTCACCCAGCACCCAGGTTGTTCTTGAGCAGTTGCGCTCGCAGGATGTCGGCTCCCGTTGTGGCGACGACTTCTCCCGGCAGCACTCCAACTATGAGTTCGGTCATGTCGTCGGTCACGACACCCGTTCGCACAGTACGCACGTGGAACAACTTCGGAGCATCTTCCTCGAAATACCGCCTGTCGCGTACAAACACGACATGGCAGCTTCCGTCCCACTGAATCGCCTCGTTGGGGACGACAATCGCTTCCGGCTCGTCGCGAAGGACGATCGCGCCACTGCCAAACGTCTCATTCCGTAGACGGCCATTAGGGTTCGGCAATTCAACCCGGACCTGCACCATCCGAGTCCTTTGATCGGCCGCCGTGCTGATCCAGGAGATCCTTCCCTCGACGGCTTCACCATCGTCCTGCCGAAACTGAACGCGCTGACCCACCTTCAGATATGGAGTTTCTTCAAGGGGAACATTCAGCATCAGCCACATGCGGCTGGTGTCGACGACCTCGAAAAGAACGTGAGATGTATCGACCACCTCTCCGGTAACGACATTGCGGGCCACAACCTCTCCGTCCAGCGAGGCGCGAACTGGCAGCAGGTTGGACGTCGCTTCCTCTCGACTGAGTGCGCTGACAAAGTTGTCGGGAATCCCGACAAACCGCAGACGATTTGCAAGTTCTGGTTCGGACAACTCGCGCAGCTCGTCGAGCACGACGGGCAGACCGAAGTTGACGAGAGTCTGCTGTGCGCTGAGCACTGCACTGCGTGCGCGCCTCAAAGCCGCCTCGACCTCCAGGAGTTGCTTTCCTGGAATGGCACCCGATTCTGCTAGCCCTTCAAGCCGCTCGTAGTTCACTTCATGAAGCTGCTCGTCTGCCAGTGCCGACAGGAGCAGAGCCTTTGCCCGGCCGACCTGTGCCGCGTCGATCAGCGCGAGCACGTCACCGGCGTGCACACGGTCACCAACCTGCGTGTCAACGTGCCACACAGTTCCAGGAGTCTTAGTGGACAACCGGGCGAGCCGGGTCTCGTCGTAGCGGATTTCACCGACGACCTCGACCGATTCAACCATTGGGGCGCGAAACACCAGCTCCACATCGACACCGGCATCCAGAACCGCGTCGTGCGACGCGAACTGCACGCGCCTCCGATAGAACGTGCATGCAAAGTTGTTCTCCGAACGCGGCCGAAGTTCCAGTGCACGCCGTGCCCGCTCAAAGTCGGCTTCAGTAACCTCGGCAGGCTCTTTCAATTGAGCGATTTCGGGATGATGCAGCGGACACAAATGAACGCCGTGCTCGTCACACCATTGTTTGGCCTCCGGCTGCGGATACTCTCGAAACTTGCCGGGGTTGCATTCAACGCAATTGGATTGCGGAACATTGTGCTCCTCACACCAGTCATCCGCTGTAGCGGACGCGGCCCCCGTCAGCTCTGAGAAACTGGGTACCGTCCAACCGCTGTGGTGGCCCCATGCACCGAGGCACGCGAGCACGGTGATGACAGCCACTGCCGGCACTGTACGCTTCAGAAACTTGACGAACCGCCGCATGAGTGACGGCGGATTACGATTCATCACTGAAGCGGGCGGATTGTCGTGCCGGGCGGGTTTTGCGGCCGGGGATTCGCCTGCAGAGGGTTGGTCTTCGTTGGTCATGCCGTCGGCCATGGCGCTGCTCGCTTCGTGAGTGGAACCAGAGAGAGAACCGCTGGAATCTGGATGCTGAGCACGAGGCGCAGGACCAGACTTGCCAACGTCAAGGGTGAGGTCGATCCGCCTGGGCGGTCGTCAACAGAGCGTGGCGATCAGCAGAGCCACGAAGAGAAGAGCGCGCGCAAGCTCCGCGCGGGCGGCAAAGCATCATCACTGACAGCGGCCCGCGTGACAGTTCCACCACCCACGATCATGTCGACCGGCTGCAGTTCAGCCTCGCTGCACCAGAATGCACTCGTGAAGCCCAGATGAGCCACTGACTTTGAGTCGTACACGGCCCCTTTGCAGAGGCAATCGCACTCCGGTTCCTCGCAGGGAGTCGGTGATTTCGATGGATTCTTGGACGGCCCGTCATCGTCAGCATGACGGCAGCTACAACCTGCTTGTGCGTTTTCTGTATCGCATGTCACTGCTGGTGACGTCGTGATACACAGAAACGGGCAGCCCAAGAGGACGCCGATCAAAACAAGATGGAGCGAGATTCGGAACACAGGCTGATGTTTCAGAAGCGAGTGATTTCGGTTCAAGTATCCTACGACCGGCTGGACAGCCAGTCAATTTGAATCTGGAAATCGTGTACCAGCAACGCCTTGCAAACGCCAGTAGTCTGCGTTTCACGTCCAGCTGAGCAATCTCGAGTCGCGACAAATGCCTCCTTGCCGAGCCCGCAACGTCGTCGTCGCTTCGCAATGAGGTTTCCGATGTCGTTCCAGTATGAGTGATGATTCACGACCATCGGGCACTCTCTCCCAACCGTTTCGACGCTTGAGTCAGACTCGCTGCCGCGCGAATCACTCAATTCACAGATCGGCCAAAGCCCATCGCGACCGCTGTAGTTTTTGAAAGCGCGAAAACTGAGACTATGAAGGAAGCCTCCATCGATCGGGTAGCGTGGAATGTTGTTGCAGTCGTTTCACAACCCAGATCTTCGGAGGCCAACCATGTTGTACGTGGGATTGGACGTTCATCTCAATCACATTTCGGTATGTGTGCTGGACGAGAGCGGCAAACGACTTCACCGCGCGCGGGTGCCCGATGCGTCGGCGCGGATCGAGCTGCTGATGTCACTCGGTCAGCCACTGAGTGTCTGTTACGAGGCGAGCTGTGGATACGGTCACTGGCACGAGATCCTCAGCCGCATCGCCTCACGAGTCGTCGTGGCCCATTCGGGCCACTTGAATTTGATCTTCCGCTCGAAACGCAAACACGACGCGGTCGATGCGGAGAAACTGGCCAAGCTGCTGGTCCTCGATGCCGTGCCGACCGTCCATGTCCCGCCGGCGAAGGTGCGTGCCTGGCGAGAACTGATCTCGTTCCGACAGAAGCTGGTGCACAAGCGGACAAGAGCGAAGAACGCGATCCGCTCATTGCTGCGATCTTTGGGGATCGTTTCCCCCAGGCGACCGGGATTGTGGACAAACAAAGGCATTGCGTGGCTGAAGACTTTGGAATTCGAACAGCCGGCACTGGCCATCAAGCTCGACATGCTCGCCGAAGAGATCGCGACGTTCGACCGCCGGATCGGTCGACTCGAAGGGGAACTGGCCCGCATTGCACGCACGTCTCCGGCGGTGGCCCTGCTCCGCACGATCCCCGGTATCGGAATACGGACAGCCGAGGCGGTGGTCGCCTTCCTCGACGATCCACAGCGGTTCGCCAGCAGCAAACAGGTCGGTGCCTACTTCGGTCTGGTGCCGTCGCAGGACCAGTCCGGGGAGAGGAACCGGTTGGGACGCATCACCCGCGAGGGCGCGCCTGTCGTGCGACACTACCTGACCGAAGCGGTCTGGCAGGCGTGTCGGCTCTCGCCGA
>CALJUK010000071.1 GCA_937975745.1 uncultured Planctomycetaceae bacterium
CTCTGCAGGTCACCGGGCCAATCCCTGTGTTGACTCGGAATACGGGCAATATTTCGGCCGCCTATGCGGAATACTGTCGCGCGACGCAGGACGTCCAGCGTTTGCAGATGGCACTGAAATCTCTGCTGGCCCGGACGACCCAGGAGTTTGA
Source organism: uncultured Planctomycetaceae bacterium (assembly GCA_937975745.1). Lineage (GTDB taxonomy): Bacteria > Planctomycetota > Planctomycetia > Planctomycetales > Planctomycetaceae > CALJUK01. The sequence goes on from CALJUK010000071.1 coordinate 152, forward strand.
TGCGGCGTTGGCATCGGTCAACGTACACGCGAACGGGATTCTTCCCCGAGCCCGAGAAACGCTCTCGCTGTCCGAGCAGGCCTACGATGCCGGAGAGCTTTCCTTCCTGCAAGTCTTAGTCGACCGCCAGTCCTACTTCAAGTCAAAGCCGGGCTACATCCAATCTCCGGGCGAGGTCGCGCAGGCCAACGCGAAAGTCGATGGTCTTTTGCTGACCGGCGGCCTTGAAGTGTCGAATGAATTCAGCGGCGATGACGCACTCCGAGGTCAAACCTTCTCCGGACTGTAGACCGTTCGGGCCAATTCCAGTCAGCCCCGCTTACCCTCCAACGGATGTGCTTGATTCCGACGGTTCCAGTTCCGGGCGGATTGGGCTCAGTTCGGCGGTCACAACACGGCTGGCCGCTTTCAAGCCGAACAGCCAGAACAGCGCCGGATGAACGAAGAAGTCGAGCAGCGTGGAACTGATCAGCCCTCCCAGGATGACCGTTGCGACCGGATAGAGAATCTCCTTGCCCGGTTCTCCCGCAGCCAGAACGAGCGGCACGAGGCCGATTCCCGATGTCAACGCGGTCATCAAAACCGGTGCCAGCCGTTCGAGTCCGGCCCGAACAATCATCGATTTGGTCCAGTCTTCCCCTTCGTACCGGACGAGATGCAGATAGTGATTGAGCAGCAGGATTCCGTTTCGAGACGCGATTCCGCCCAATGAGATAAACCCGACCATCGCGGCAATGGTCAGCGTCTGGCCCGTCACAACCAAGGCTGCCACAGATCCAATGAAGGCCATCGGCAATGCCGCCATGACCTGCAGCGACAGGTTCACCGATCGGAACATCGTGCAGAGCACCATAAAGATACCAAGCAACGACACCACGAAGAGCGCGGCGATCACCCGGCTGGCAGTTTGCTGACTCTCAAACTGACCGCCGAACTCGATGAAGTAGCCCGGCGGAAGCTTCGCCTTCAGCGGCTGCAGCTTCGCCTGAATGTCCTGGACGACATCGACCACCCCACGGTCGGCAACGTTGCATTGAATGACAATCCTTCGCCGGACGTTCTCCCGGTTGATTGTGTTCGGACCGCCGGATTCATAGATTCGGGCGACAGCGGACAACGGAAGCCGCCCGCCGTCGGCTGTCTCCAGTGTCAGCCGCTTGAGCGCCTGAAGATCTTCACGGTAGTCCTCGTTAAAGCGGACCAGAAGGTCAAATGTCCGCTGACCGAGCAAGACTTCCGAGACGACAGCCCCGTTCATTGCGGTCTGAATGAACTCGTTGACCTCGACGGGGCGAAGTCCATACAGCAATAACTTGTCGCGGTCTAACTCCAATCGGAGTTGCGGAATGGTGACCTGGGGCTCAACCAGTAAATCGGTGACACCGGCCACTTCTTTGATCGCGTTCTCGAACGCCTGAGCGTTCTCACGGAGGACGTCCAGATCGTCGCCGTAGATCTTAATGCCGATCTGAGCCTTTACCCCCGAGAGCATGTGTGAAATCAGGTGGGCGATCGGCTGCTCGACGGCAGTCACGATGCCGGGAATTTCCGCCATTCCATGTCGAATCTCTTCCAGTTGCAGCTCGCGGCTGCGCTTCGATGTGGCCTTCAGCTCGATGACGTACTCGCTGGTATAAACACCTTCGGCGTGCTCATCCTGCTCTGCACGACCGGTCCGGCGGACAAACTTGGCGACGTCGTCAATGTCCTGCAACCGGTCTTCCACGGTCCGGTTGATTTGATTCGACGTTTGCAGTGACGTTCCCGGCGGAAGCACGACGTTCAACTGGACGGAACCTTCATTGAAGGGGGGGAGAAAGTCCCTTTCCAGGCCGACCAAACAGCCGGCTGCAACCGCGACTCCCAGTAACGTGACTGCGAGATTGATCACAGGGAAGCGGAGACTGAGACGAATCACTCGTTCGGCGCCCCACTTCAGACACCGCAAGACAATTCCGTCCTGCTCCGACTCCACGAGCCGCGCCTTTCCCAGCAACCAGTATGACAGGACCGGCGTCACCGTCAGCGAGACCACCAGCGAGCAGAGAATCGACACGATGTAGGCAATTCCCAGTGGTGCGAAGAGCCGCCCTTCCATTCCGGAGAGTGCAAACAGAGGCAGGAACACAAGAATCACAATGATCGTGCCGAAGACGATGGAGTTGCGAATCTCGACACTGGCTCGAAAGACGACCACTAACGGAGGGAGCCGCTGCGCAGCATGACGATTCTCCTTTAGCCGTCGGAAGATGTTCTCGACGTCGACAATGGCATCATCAACAAGTTCCCCGATTGCGACCGCCAGGCCTCCGAGGGTCATTGTATTGATCGACAAACCACACACCGAGAAGACCACGGCCGTCATCACGAGCGATAGCGGAATCGCGGTGAGCGTGATAAACGTCGTCCTGAGGTTCATCAGGAAGACGAAGAGGATAATGACGACCAGGATGCCTCCGTCGCGCAACGCCTCGATCACGTTCTCGATCGCCCGGTCGATGAATGACTTCTGCGAGTACAATTCGACGATGCGGATGCCTTTGGGGAGTGTCCGCTCCAGATCGCGGACAGCGGCCAGAATCGCATCGGTAACCGCTCGAGTGTCGGATTCGGGCTGTTTGTTGATTGTCAGGACGACCGCATCTCCGCCGGAGAACTCCCCATTGTCGGCACGCACATAGGCAGCACTGTCCCCCCGTTTGACCTGCCCAGCCTCGACCACACGGGCGATCTGCGCCAACGCGACGGGACGGTGATTCCGCATGGTAACGACCACCTTTTGCAGGTCTTCGATCGATTGCACTCGGCCCAGCGCGCGGACCAGCAGTTCATTCGGCCCCCGATCGTCCAAATACCCCCCAGTTGCATTCTCGTTGCTTTCAATGACCGCCTGCTTGACCTGATGGAGATTCACTCCGTAGCGCAGCATGGCATCCGGATCGACAAGCACCTGGAATTGCTTACGTTCGCCTCCCATGGAAAAGACTTGAGAAACGCCCGGAATCGTCAACAACCGCTGACGCACAACCCAATCCGCAAGTGTTCGCAACTCGAGGTCGTCGATGTCAGGATCATCCGAGCAGATCCCGAGCATCAGGATCTGGCCCATAATGGACGAGATGGGCGCCAACTGTGGACTGATCCCTTTCGGCATGCGGTCCTGAACCAACTGCAACCGTTCCATCACCACTTGCCGGTCGGTATAGATGTCGGTTCCCCAGCCAAATTCGACGTAGATCACCGAGATCCCTACGCCGGAGGATGTCCGTACGGCCTCCACCCCGCTGGCACCGTTGAGAGCGACCTCCATCGGGAAGGTGATTAACGTTTCGACTTCCTCCGGAGCCATCCCCGGAGCTTCCGTGATGACGACAACCCGTGGCCGATTCAGATTGGGAAAGACGTCGATCGGCATCTGCATCGCTTGCCAGCTGCCAATTCCCAACATGAAGACGGCGATGGCGATAACTAGCAGTCTCTGCTGAAGCGCGCAACGAATGACGGCATTAAGCATGCGGAAATTCCCCAGTCCTAGTGCCTTGTCAGGCTTCGAATCGAGGGTTGAAGAACTTGGCCCGCGGCTCGCTGGCCGCTTGAATCCCGTTTCTCAACCCGAACATTTCAGTTTGACACAACATTAGTGATGATGTCCCGCGTGCGCAGCGACGCCGCCGCCAGCCTT
>CALJUK010000072.1 GCA_937975745.1 uncultured Planctomycetaceae bacterium
TGGGCGACCCGGGCGGCCGGGCAGACAGCGTTTCAAACGGGCGGCGGTTGGGGGAAAATCGCAACGTCAAGAGGAGCCGGCGAGTTATCGACACTTCCACTCAATGTCCAGCAGTGTGTTATACGGAGGGGCCGGGAGGATATGGAGCTGCGAGACGACGATGCGCGTCGACCGGTGCTGCGAGGCTGGCAACCAAGAGGAAGACGGTCTCTCGGATTACACGGTGTGTGAAATCGGGACAGGCCCGTGCGATCGTGACACCGTTTGTGATGTCTGGGGGGCGATGAGAACCCTGACCCGTTGCGCCGAAATTGGGGGAGGAAGAAGAGAAAATAGCGACAGTGAAATGCCACCGCGCTAGGAAAACGCGAGCAGATAGACGATCTTCGATGGGATGTCACGAAACGGAACGAGCAACCGCAGCACTGTCAGAATGTGACTTCGCGACACGTGGTCCGAGTAAGCGAAGTACTTCGGTCGCAATGATTCGGTCCGCACAGTTTCTACTGTACAGATAAAGAAAATCGCTTCACGGAGGAAGGAAGGCTTCCTCGGAGTCGATCCGCCGACTCCGACAGCGCGATTGGACCGAACAGGGCACATTGGCCGAAGTTTGGTGGAGTTCGCCAACGAACACGAGTCGCGGCATATCGAACACCTTATTGATTCGGTCGTGGTGGAACTGCCGGTGAAGTACCGGTTTCTGTACGACAAAGCGGCCGACCGTGACGCGGTGCGCGAACGACTGGCGGAACAGAACATCGACCTGATCTGTCCACACCGCACGAACCGCGTCAAGCCTCCCACACAGGACGACCGCAACCTGCGGTGTCGCCATCATCGCGGGTGGAATGCATGATCGCCTGGCTGCACGACTATGGACGGCTCGCCCTTCGCAGAGACTGCCTGCCGGTGACTTTCCTCGGTTGGGTTCAACTCGCCTATCTGTTCACGATTCTCGGGATGTTCGGACGGAGGTTCCTGACTATTTGTCACGGTACGGCCTCGAGCAATCACCAATGCGCCAGGCCGCATGATTGATCTGCATTCCAGTATCAACCAGGACTGGAGACCGTGGAGGTTCACCTTAGCAAGAAAAAGCCGACATCACTCTTGGGTGCTGCCGGCAAACCGACGCCAGAGAGGCAGAAGGCAACTACGGAAGAACAATCTCCTTCACCACCTTGTCGTCCTTGTCCGACAAGGTGAGTTTCCAGTCGTGCTTACGGCCTTCGGCTGCGATTCGGAGAAGAGCAAGGCCCAATTTTACCGCATCGGCCTTCGACGACTTTCCGAACGCTGACTTGAGCTCCTCCAGTGTCTTGTCGAATGTCTCATCGATGTTCATGGTGAAGGTCCGCAGCCCTTTCGCTGAGGCTCGTCGAGTCGGAACTTCTTCAATGCTAGCCATTGTGCCACTCCTCTAATGTGTGCCGAGTGCCCGCGCCTCACATGTTTCTGCCCATTCTACACAGTGGGCCCACCCCGGTCAGTGGGGAAACCCAAAGTGACAAGAAATCCGATTTCTACACCCGAATGGCGAAACATTCCCTGTTGAAAAGAACACCACATATTGTATACCATTCACATAATACAACAACATGTTGTGTTTCCGTCTCATTCAGATTGGCAGATTGTATTGCCAATGCCAGTGTCTATCAAGTTGAAAAATGCGTGTTTCGTCAGTATTCACCAAGTTTTTTCCGCTTGTTTCATGTGTGTGCAACCCGTATGATTTTTGCAGGTAGGGGGTGCAATTCCCGCCCAGTCGCCACCTGCCGCCTCGCGAATGGAAGAGGTTGAGACTCTGCTGCAGCAACGCCACAGAGGAGAGGAAAAGATGACGCTCGCTGATTCGGAAACGTCCAGCCATTGGCTCGGTTCACCGCGGCAGATCCAGATTGAAAAAATTGTCGAAATGAATGGAGACGCTTCGGACTGGGAACCTCCTTCGTCTGGTGGTTCGGAGGATCATGCGCCTCGGGAAGGGCCTGATGCTCCACCTCGGGAGGATGGTCTTCGCTCAAATCGTGCTAAGGCAAGAAAACGCAAGAAGGAAGCCGCAAAATGGGAAGCGATCCGGCATATTCGGCAGGATGGTTGAATGATGATCGCGAATTGGAGATTGAGCCCAGCGTTGTAGGTGCGCTTGGTCATGGCGGAGCGGAGTTCGATGACGACTTGGCGCCATATCGAGCAGTTCTGCGTCGCATCGCAGGCAACGCTTTACAGCGTCTACAGCAGCGGTGCGATATCCTTCACCAATTCAAGAATGAAGATCCCGTCAGGGCGTACGTAGTATCGATCGACATCCGTAAGTCGACCGACTTAATGCTGAAAGCGACGCAGCCACAGAGATTCGCGGAGTTTCTTCTGCAAATCTGGGATGGATTCCGCAAAATAATTTGCAAGAACCTGGGCGTCTTCGACAAGTTCACTGGCGATGGTGTTCTGGCCCACTTTCCAGAGTTCTTCAGCGGCCCCGATGCAGGGTACCGCGCCATTAGCTCTGCGGCTGAGTGCCATGCTCTATTCGATCAGCAGTACTGCAAGAATCGAGATCTGTTTCATACAGTCCTGCTCGATACCGGCTTGGGAATTGGGATTGATCTTGGAGACGTACATCTTGTAGAGGTCAATGAGGAACTTACGGTCGTTGGTCGACCAGTCGTGTACGCTTGCAGGTTCAGTGGAGGTCCAGCTGGCAATACCTTGTTGAATCAAGTTGCATATGAGCACCTGAGAGACGCATACGGCCAGTTCGTTGACTTCAAGGAAGAAGTGGTAGACTTGAAGCACGAAGGAAGAGTTCGTGCGTACCGAGTTTCACTGAATCGAACGAAGTACAACGCAGTGTTTCCCGACTGGTGGGGTGACGACACACCGGGAGTCGCAGACGAAGAGTAGTCCGGGTGGCAGGAGAGTGTCGTGCCGACAGGTGCGATAACAAAAGGCCACCGATCGAACGCGGGGTGGCGTGTGGGCGAATTACGATTGCTCAGTCCTGGACCGGCAACCGCGGTGGCCTGTCTTCGTTCAGAACCTCGACGGCGAAGACCATCACGTAGCAGTCGACCGTGAGGTACGAGCCGTCATTAAGTCCATCAAAACGAAACACGAACGTGGATCACCTGTCCCCGTTCTTGCACAAGAACGAATACATGCCCATGCGCACTGGTGCGATGACTGTCATTAGGAACTCGCCGGGGTGCTTTTCGACTTCGTGGTTAAGACAAGCAAGTACTTCTGTTTCAACAACCGTCGGCAGCCTCCAAGACACGATCTTGTTGAAGATTGTGTCCGGGATTTGAAACCACGGCAATCGCACGTCGAACCGGAACTCTTCCGTGCAAGTCTGACAATTCCGCGCTCTCGTTTTGGTTCCAACCTTGGTAGTCAGTTGGACACCGCGAAAATGGTCGCCCGTCTTTTCGCAGGCAACAACGGGAAACCCGCGGGGCGGCGCGTTTCGGGCCGCCATTTTCGTAGTCGACCTCCGGCTGGCAAGCACCGAATTCTCTTGATTGCAGGACTTACCAGAAAAAGTTGCTCACTTTGAAAGTTTGAACGTGCGATTGCCGTGGCCGCGAACCGAAGAGCAACGGAGGGCATCATGTTACGCGCCCCTCGATTGGAAAGACTGATGGAGTTGGTCAAGCAGAGCCAGTCGCTCGTCATGAAGAGTCGGAGGATCGGATATAGTCCGCGCGGAGTTGCTGATTCATGCGTCGTCCCGGATGTCGTTCGATGTCCATACGGTGAAGCTGTCTCAGCCCCGGCCGAAATGTAAGTCTGCAGCGTCGCATAAGGCCGGCTTCATTGTGTGGCCGTAATCGCTTCACGGAACTCGAGTCGGGGACACGGGATACGCCACTGATCGCGATGTCGCACCATGCACATTTTGCGACACCTTGGCCGGCAACTTTCGTAAATGCGGTTTCACAGCATGTTTCCCGGGATCCGGGTGGGGAGGGAGGCCTCAACGCGGTCAGCCGCTGAATCTCGATTTGACCGGCAAATGAATTCCGTGGCACACTGATGGAATGACGAATGAACCAAGCTACGTGGAGGGCGATGCGACCGAGCCGCT
>CALJUK010000073.1 GCA_937975745.1 uncultured Planctomycetaceae bacterium
GAACATCATTGGCCAGCACGCACGGCAGTTGGGCCGCCCTCCGGGGCGGCCCAACCTGTCGCTTTCTTTTATCTATCAGGACGTTTTCGGGCACTTCGGAGGCCCGGTACACCGGCGTAGTTGCCAAAACGCCTCCGAGCCGCCCCGCCATCCGATGTAATAACCCATTGGAAAACAATGCCTTACACCAAGTTCGCGTCAAAGTGGAAATACACGTAGTTGAGTCCACGACTAATTAATTTTCCACTTTCCGTAAAATCCGAATCCCACACAGTTCAAATCCGGTCATCCCGACTCAACTGCATTTCGAGCCGTTTGGCGAGTTCGTCAAACGGCTTTCTCTTTTCCAGCACTAGAGTTACGTCGCCGAGCATGCGGTTCAAAGATAGCGTTTCGAGGATCCGCCGTTTTTCGAGCATCTTTGAACCGCGCCACAGATCGGGGACATTCTGCGAGAACTCGAAAACCGCCAGCGCGGCCCGTACGTCCGGCGGTTCGAGCGTCGCAACGTTGCCCAGCCTTTCCTCGATCTGCGCCGCCTCGTCGCGCAGCGCGGCGAGCTTCGCGTTGAACGTCGGTTCGTCAATCGAGCCGGCCAGAAAGGCGTTGAGCAACCGGTTGTTCATCGTGGCTAACTCGCTCCGCCGCTTGCTCAAGGCCATCCTCTGATTGCGTTGGTGATCGCCGATCTGAGAGAACGCGTCTTGCAGCGATGACCGGAACCAGTCCGCCACCTCATCGTCGGTCATTCGAAGTTTGGCCAGATCGGCGACGATGGCATCTTCCAGATCGTCGGCCCGCCACCGGACACTGGGATGCTCTGAATCCGGATAGTTGTTCGCGCACCGGTAATAGTCGTGAAGTCGGACTCCGCCTCCCTTCAATTTCCTCTTGATCCGTTCCCCGGTGATCATCGCGCCGCAGTGGTTGCAGGTGAACAGTCCGCCGGAGAGCGGCAGGTTGACCTTGGCCTTGGTGCGGCGTGTTTTTCCCTGGAGCCGGTCCTGGCACGTCTGGAATGTTGAGCGGTCGATCAGCGGTTGGTGTCGTCCCTGATACAGATTCGCTCCTCGACGGATCTCGCCGATATAGAACCGGTTGTTGAGGATGTACGACACGGCCGTCCGGTGAAACCTGGGCGCGGACGGTCGAAACGCGAATCCTTCGTCGGCCAGTGTGTCTCCGATCGATTCGAGGGTGTGATCGCCGGATGCATACAGTTCAAACAACCTGACGACCGCCTTGGCATTCTCTGGATGTGGCTGAATTGGCTCGTCCCGGTCCTCGGTGACGTTCAAGTAACCGAACGGTGCCAGTCCGTGCTGCCAGCCTTGTTTGGACCGCTCGTCGATTCCCTTCAGCACCTCGGTCCGCAGGTTGTCGCTGTAATACTGAGCGACCGCCGCCATCACGTTGAACGAAAGCGCTCCCGCCGGTCCCGGTCCAAACTCGTTGTCGACGAACGCGAGCGAGACACCGTGCTTGTCCTCCAATTCCTGCATCCGCACCGCGTCCCGCATATTGCGGCAGACGCGGTCGAGCTTGTGGCTGAGGATCGCCCGCAGGTTTTCCCGCTTCGCGTTCGCCTTCACCCAGGCGACCATCTCGTTGAAGGCATGGCGCTCCGCACCCCGTTTCGCCGACTCTGCCACCGAGAATTCGCGGACGACCGTCCATCCATTCTTCTCCGCCCGATCGCGCGTGGCCCGCAGCTGGGCATCGATGGAATAGCCTTCCCGCTGTTCCCGCGAGGAAACGCGGGCCCAGATCACCACATTCATGATTCGCTCCTTTCCAGCAGCATCTCTGCAAACCGTTTGATGTTCTGAAGGATCTCGACGGATTCCTCTGTCGAGATGTCTCGCTCGTACCGTTGCGACCACAGTTGCCGGGTTTCCTCGAGCATTTCGTCGGTCATCCAGGACAACGACAGTGGTCGCCGGTCGGGCACACACACTCCTTGCTCATCTGGCGAAGAGAGTCCAGTCATGTCTCCGCCGGATGAAGCAGGATTCGCGATGTCGTTGAACGCACTCATGCGAGGTCCTCGCCACCGAGCCCCGCACTGGTGAACCGCTCGCGGATCACGTCAATGGCCGAATTGACGGCGCGACGTCCGACGCCAAGTTCGTCAGCGATCGAATAGGCTGAGTGCCCTTCTGACAGCATCTGGCCGACCTGCCGTTCGAACTCCGGCAAATCGGCAAGCACGGACGCGACGTCGATTGCAGCATCGCTCGCAGCAACACTGCTGTCGTAGGCCAATTCATCGCCGGACGGCAGCATGAAACCGCAGCGCTCGACCATGTCCTGGTAACGCTGTTTGGTTCGCAGCCATTGCTTCAATCGGAGATCAATCGCCCCCGTCAAAATCGTTGACTCACTGGCCCCGTTTGCAGTTGCCGGGTCGGTCTTGAAAGTGAGCAGGTACAGTGCGACTTCCTGAACAGCGTCCTCCAGATCGTGCCGCTTGATTTTGAATCGCACGGCACGGCTGCGAATCAGGTCCAACTTCTCTTCGATTGTCAGTGCACTCTTCGTGTCCATCTCGGGTTTCTCCTCTCACGCGTTTGACCGGCCAGCGAAGTGCTGACCACGGTGAGGAAGAATCCGCTCTGATCGGGGACACGGTCTCTACGCATCCGCATTGGGGACATGAAAGTCACATTGGCGCAATGTGGCGTCCACATTGACGATCAGGGACACAAGGTAGACGCAATATTGCGTCCATATTGGGGACATGTCCCCAATGTAGAATCCAATGTGACTTTGACGGAAAAGCGCGCAATCAGACTTGCGAGCGGCAACTAACTTTTTGTAGGCCGCGAGCAATCGCACGAAACCGACAGCCAGCCCGGCACGCTGCATTTGGGCTTCCAACGCTGTCGCCGCCGCCGTTGAGTGGCGAGCTTCGGATCGCGGCAGAACCACTTTTCGTGCCCGCGACGAGATCGGCTTGGCTTGCCCAGTTGGACTCCCGCGAGGCTGGTCGCGTTCAGAACAAAAACGCTTTCTCCCGTGGAGAACGTATGCCGTCATCCCCGTTTGGACACCCGCACGCGCTGAGCGACTGCTATGCGACCTGGTACATCAGCAAAAAGGCAGACGAACTCGCCGGCACCTCCGGTTTTGCACCGGACGAAGCAGAAGACATCAGTCAGGAACTGACGCTCCATCTGCTGGAGCGCTGGTCGTCCTTTGACGACGCGAAGGGCAAGGTGACGACGTTCATCGCCAACCTGGTCGATGCCAAGGTCGTTGATCTGGTTCGATCCCGACAGTGTCTGCACTGCGATTATCAGCGGAACGAAGCACTCACAGAAGACGCCGAATTCGGGCTGCTGGACGGTATCCGCGGTCAGCCGGAGGTCAGCGACGTCGAACGAATCGATCTCCGTGTCGACTGTGACGAAGTGCTGGCGGGGCTGCCGGACGACCTGCAGGAACTCGCTGGGCTGCTAAAGCAGATGACGCTGACAGAGGCAGCCCGCCATTTGGGTGTGGCGACAACCACGCTTTCGTACCGGCTCGGCAAGTTGCGCCGCCACTTTGCCGCTGCCGGACTTGGACACGATGACAACTTCGCTGACTCTGAAGACGAGGAGAACGAATGAGCCTGTTGCAGACGATTGAATCGGGATGACATCAGAAACCACGCCGCGTGATGGTGTATGGAGTCCACGGGATCGGGAAATCGACATTCGGGGCGATGGCTCCCCAGCCGGTGTTCATGAAGAGCGAAGATGGAGCCGGCACAGTGGTTGCCGAGA
>CALJUK010000074.1 GCA_937975745.1 uncultured Planctomycetaceae bacterium
GGCTGAGGTCCGGATGGGCCTTAATTTCTTTCAGGACTTCACGCCCGTCTTTTTTGGGAAGTCCCAAATCGAGGAGCACGAGATCGGGACGTGGAGCCCGGGCAAACTTGCCGTTGCGGTGCAAAAACTCCAACGCGTCGATTCCGTCGGAAAGCCAGGTGAGCCGATGTTGGACCTGTCCCTTCTTCAACGCACTCATCGTAATCCGCGCGAACATGAGACTGTCTTCGACCAACAGGATTTCCATCGGTCGGCCAATTGTTTCGGTATGCATTGTCATTCCTCGTTCCTCGAGGCCACAAACCGCAGGAGTATCGCTGGCTGTCGCACCCTCTCTCGTTGTCGCACCACAATTCGCCGCGTCTTGACAATGCTCGAACCTGACGGGCGATCGTAACGTTGCTCTCCAAGAATGACTCTGCCGCCGCATTCGAAAACGACGAGCGGCCTTGATTACGAAGAACCCCCGTCAGCGTGATGCCATGGGTCGCCATCATCATTCACAGAGACGCCTGCCCTTTGTGGATCGCGATTTCGATCACGCGCAGGACAGAGAATCCAACACGCATTGTTTCCGAATTGGACGGGCTTGTGAAGTACAATCCGTGGGCACGATTCCGCAGACGAAATTTTTTGAAGAATTCCGTCGGCACGTGCGCTGTGAAACGACTGTCACCGCAAATTCGTCAAATCTCGCCATCGCACGTCAACAACGGCCGTTGGAAATTGGACCGGTCAGCAGTCCGCCAGGCAATCATACGGGCTGTTGCTCAGCTGGCCAATTCTCGAACGGCAGCCCCTCGGTTGGCAGACTCTCTGCAGCGGGGAATCGTTCCCTCAGAAAAAGTCGCTCCCACCAATAGGCCCGCCGTAGACAGGGGGTGTCCGCATCCAGAACGTGCTGCTTGCCGCGCCGAGTGACGACGACAATCTGTGCGTGGTTCTGCGTCTCCGTGACGACCCAGTATTTATCGACGTGATAACAGTATGTGTCCCCCTGCGCGTGGGGGTGAATACCCCGCGCCCGCGGTCCGGGCCGAAGTCCCTGCTTGGTCTTCCGAAAGACCACAAGATCACCACGTCGAAATGCGGTCGCTTTCATGATTCATCCTGCCGTTCAGGTGTCCTTACCCAGATTCTAGCTCACACCGCTCTTCCGTGAGGGGCCCACCCCCCACCGAGTTTGCGTCGGGGGGAGGACCAGGTGGCATTCCAAGTGGCTGTCGCTGGACCACTTGAGACTCGTCGTTAATTGTACGTGACGATCGGTCCAGTGTCAGCGCTGATACGCCGGACGAGGCAGAATGGCGAAATTGTCGTGTGTCGGTGATGCCGACCACGTGTTTGACGGTGCCCGGAAGCGAAAACTGGAAGCGAGAACCGGGCTGGAGCCGTCAGCGGACAACGGCCGTCGCCGTCCGGTTTCGGCAACCTGACAGGAGGATACCGATGGGACGCAGAACGGCTTCCTCCCGCGGTAGCCGTCCCGGTCGCAACGAAGGGGAACGGTCTCAACACGGCCCCAGTTCATGTGGGGAACCGGACAGTTAGCATTCCGGAACAGCCGTCGCCGTGGCCGGGGCCTCGACGATGCGGTTCGACTCGTCGACCTTGATTAACTTCGGCGCGTGGCGGTCGACTTCCGCCGCGTCGTATTCGGCGTAGGACGCGATAATCACCACGTCGCCCGGCTGAACCAAGTGGGCCGCTGCCCCGTTGATACAGATGACACCCGAGTCGGGCGTGCCAGCGATGGCGTATGTCGTTAGCCGCGAGCCGGATGTGACGTCGTAAATCTGGACCTGCTCGAACTCCACAATGTCGGCGGCGCCCATCACTCCCGAATCGATGGTGACGCTCCCCTCATAGTGGAGTTGGGCTTCGGTTACCGTGGCTCGGTGAATTTTCGATTTCAGCAGGATACGTTTCATGGGCTCGACAGGCTGAAAGAGTTGCAATTCCGATTGTATTGTCGCGGTCTGCGGCGTGTATTTCAACCGACTGGCGTTTCCGGAAGGGCTTGTGTCATGACGCGGCAACCAAAGCCGGGGTTGTTCGCAGGTCGGTATGGTTCTGCAACGGGCAGGCGGATTCAGGCCAGGGGAGGCGACAATGCCGCGATCAGGATTCCCGTGGCGACCGAGACGTTGAGCGAATCCACCGGTCCCCGCTGTGTGATGCGGCAGATTTCATCGCATTTGGACTGTGTCAGCCGCCTTAGTCCCTTTTCTTCGTTTCCGACAACCATCAACCAGGGACGTCCACGATCGATCTGACTGACGTCGGTTGTCGCGTGTTCCGACGTTCCCAAGACCCAAATTCCGGCTTCTTTAGCGACATCCAACGCCCGGCTGAGGTTCGTCTGGAGCGAGAATGGGACACCGTCGACACCGCCCGAGGCGACGTCGTAGACAGTGGAGTTGAGCGGTGCCGAGGCGTCTTTCGTCAGCACAATTCCGGCGACACCCAGAAACGCCGCTGTTCGGAAGATGGCCCCCACATTGTGTGGATCCTGCAACTGGTCCAATGCCAGCCACAGTCCCTCGCCAGCAGAATGGCTTTCGCGTCGTTTAAACAGCGTGGCGAGGTCGACTCCAGAGTGCTCTCGGACGACGGCCTCGCCCCCGCCTGATCGGCCACCCGCATCGGGCGACTTGCGTTGCCGCTGGCGTGACCCTCCCCCCGTCGGCCTGCCCGTCGAGCCTCCAAACGCAACGCGGATACCATGCGCCTGCGACTGGGCGACGACATCTCCCCAGGCACCGTGCGGCCGGGCACCCAGAATTCGAATCTCCAGGACATCCTGTGGACGATGTTGAAAAACAGCCATCACACTGTGCGGATTACGCAGTTGCAGGCTCATTCGTATTGATCCGAGTGGATAGGAAAGAGGCTGGTTATCGGCCAGTTTGCTGTTGGCGACTGATTTCGTAGAGCACGATTCCGGCCGCCACCGCAGCGTTCAGCGATTCGAGTCGGCCCCGCTTGGGGATCGCCAGAAAACCATCGCACTGTTCCCGCAATTCGGGCGACATCCCGGCACCTTCGCTTCCAATGACGACGACCAAGCGGCTGGACAAATCGGCCGACCAGATCGGCCCCGCTGCATGCTGGTCGGTCCCCACCACCTGGAAGCCGGCGTCTCGACAGCGAGAGACCGCCTCTGCAAGATCGGCTGTCCGGGCAATGTCGACGTGATTGATAGCGCCGGAAGAACTCCGAACGACTTGGCTGTTCACTTCTGCCTGGCTTTTCTCCCCGACGACAAACCGCCGGAAGCCGAGGAATTCACCCGAACGAATGATGGCACCCAAGTTGAACGGATCCTGGATTCGGTCGAGGACCAAGATGACATGATTGGCGGCCGAATCCGTCGACTGAAGTTTCGAAATATCGAACCTGGAATAGGGGAACGGGGGCATTTGTGCGGCGTAGCCCTGATGGTCGCCAGCACCGCAGAGTTGACCGACACGTTGTGACGACTCGCGATGGACCAGAACGCCCGCACGACCGGCCAGCGTCTCGACCTCCTGCGTGTCTCGAGCGGAGAGTTGGTCGGAAATGTGGAGTTCTCGAATCGGCCAACGGCCGCTTCGCAGCGTTTCGATGATGGCGTGTCGGCCCCAAATCCAGCAACGCTGATGGTTGCCCATCCGTTTCCTGGAGCGAGATTTCGATCGCTTCCGACCTTCAACCATTCCGACCGCCCTGGATCCTGACCTTGATCACTTCCCGCGAACCAATCCCGACCTCGTGGGACGCCAGAGAATCCTCGCTTGCATTCCGGGGTAAGGACGCCCGGCATTGTGGTCGACTCACTCCGTCGGAACAAGCACGCGGCCGACAGTGATGGGAGAAAAGTTGTCCCCGACTGGTCGGGATGGCAACGGCGTGTGCGGAATTCGCCCCCAAGGCCCTGCCAAGACCGGTTTGGCCCCGTTCGCCCTCGAAGCGGAGAATTGCCTGGACGGCTCGAATACGAGTGTCAGGGAGGCCGTTACGGGACCATTTCTGCCAGATTCTGTACAACGTCGGCCGCCAGAGTTGACTGTATCTGAGTGACTTGCGATAAGAAGCCTTCACGGATAGACTACACGGCTCGTTTTTCGATCACTGCCATGGGAGCATGCCGGCTTCAGGAGACGACTGAGTGGGACGGTACACGGGGCCGAAAGGCCGAATCAACCGACGGTTAGGTGCACTGGTTTTTGAAAGCGCTGGCGCAGCTCGGGCTTTGGAGAAACGTCCGAATCCCCCGGGGATGGCTGGACGCCGACGGAAGCTCTCGAACTACGGTCTGGCTTTGATCGAAAAGCAGAAGATCAAATACTACTACGGCTTGCGCGAACGGCAGCTGCGGCTGTACTTCGACCGGGCACGCCGTATGAAGGGCAATACCGGCCAGCTGTTGCTGGTTCTGTGTGAAACCCGTCTGGACAATGTTGTCCGACGCGCCGGTTTCACCATGACACGGCCACAAGCTCGCCAGGGAATTGCCCATTCCCATTTCCGCTTGAACGGTGTCACGGTCAACAAACCGTCGATTCGCGTGAAGGCTGGGGATGTGATTACCGTCCGTAATCGCCCGAATTTGCGGAAGTATTATTCCGAGTTGGCGTCCGCCTCGACCAGTCAGTCTTGCGATTGGCTCAGCTTCGACAAAGGCGAACTGGAATGTACCGTGACGCACGCTCCGGGAATCGAAGATGTCAGCCTGCCGGTGGACGTTGGTCAGGTTGTCGCGTTGATTTCTCGCTAGAGTCAGTTTCAAGACCGATTGGTGGTGCATTTTCGGCCCATGCTGTCCGGGGGACGAGAAGGCAGACAGAGGTCTTGGAACCGTTTCGAGCCAGAACGCGAGCCGGCTTCATGGATACAATCGGCGTGACCCGACCTTCAGGGGGCGTACTCACACGAAAATATTAAAGCAACAACGCTTTCCGGGCTCCCATCCGGAAGGCGTTTTTCGTTTGAAGAGCGTCCGGGAAATCGTTTTCACCGGATGTCTCTTCGGGCCAAATCGTCTCCATCGGAGATGGAAAGGGTTGCCCGCTGTCCAGGCGATGAGTCTAATCAACAGGCACCGCCCGACTGACCGAACATCTGGCGGCCCACCAACGATGCCCGCGTTTTGAGGGCCAGCGTTCGTACCACGAGACGCAAAAACGGGCGCACTGGGAAAACCACTTCGGGCCAACGAAGCCGAGGAAATGGGAAAGCCACACCGCTGACGACAGAACACGAGAAATACCGCGCGGTCCTTCTGTTAGGGGCTCCTGGTGTCGGAAAGGGGACCCAGGGGGGAATTCTGGGTCGAATTCCCGGGTTCTTTCATCTGGCCTGCGGCGATGTCTTCCGCTCGATCGACATCCACTCGCCCAGTGGTCGCGAAATTTACCGCTACAGTTCGGCCGGAGAGCTGGTCCCGGACGAATTAACCATCAAGATCTGGCGGAAGGCGCTCGATGCACACGTCGCCTTGTCCAGCTACAAGCCAC
>CALJUK010000075.1 GCA_937975745.1 uncultured Planctomycetaceae bacterium
AGACCACGAATCGTCTCAGGAACGGGATTCCAGACAAACGGGCGCTGCGGGTCGGCCGCCGTCTGCCGCTCGATGAACAAGCTGGCGATCAGTCCCAGGGCCGCCACTCCCAGAAGTGCGCAGCCCGGCCCCCACAAGTCGGACAGCGAGGCCTGGCCCAGGACAATCGGGTTGTACGCGAACAGCAGCGTGCCGGCAACGGTTCCCAACGCCGACGAGACAACCGTCATCATCCCCATCAGACCGTTCCCGGTCGACAAGGACGAGACGGCCAGCAACTCGGGGATCAGTCCCATTTTTGATGGCGAAAACAGCGCACTCTGGGCTCCCATCAAGGCCACGGTCGCAAAGACGAAGACCGGTTCTCCGATGGCCAACGCCAGCAGGCCGATCAGCATGACGACTAACTCGGCAATCTTGCAGCCAACGACGACCCGTGTCTTTTCAAAGCGGTCTGCCAGAAAACCTGCGAGACTGGCCAGCAACAGGTAGGGGAGTGTGAAGCAGATCAATCCCAAAGCCAGCGACTCGGCCGACCCCAGGACCGGCTTGCCGATCGGAATGATCAGCCAGCGAAACATGTTGTCGTTCCACGCCGTCAGGAATTGCGTCAGCAGCAAGCCAACAAAGCCGCGCGAGGCAAGTCGGCTGGGAATGCCCTGTCCCACGCGCGTGGCGTCGGCGCGGTCGTGCCGGTTTGCCTCTGTGGTGGGGGACGCGTCGGCGCGAGACGGATTGGTCATGTGTGAACACTCGACGTAGGTTCGATCGGCAAGACAGCGCCGTGAATGCGTTGTAGTGAACCAACATCGAGGAAATCAGGCAAGCCCGGCTCGGCTCCCCGCCGGAAGTCGGCGATCGACGGGCCACCCGCAGCCCTGGCATTCTCTGCCGAGGCGGTCACGGGATGTAGTGGTACTGGCCGCCGTTCTGCTCGGCGATTTGCCGCAGGAACTTCTCGCCAGTCCGATTACCGAAGCAGTACGTGTGAATTTGTGCCCGGCCGCGATTGATCGACTGGACTTCACCCACGACGAAGAACGGGAAGTTACCGTCTGTCAGAAAGAAGACGACATCCGGCTTCAGTCGCAACGCCAGCTGAAGCGCCTCTCGGGGGTCGGTTTGACCGTCGGCCCTGGCGTAGGCAACCCATTCGAGCTATCGGAGCTGGATTGCCGGTTAGGCTTTCTTCAGCCCTTTGGCCGGCATGGGAATGGCATTCTCGTTGAAGAAGACAATATAGAACTCGCTGTTGCGATCCATATTGCGGATCGAATTGACGAGTTCGAGTTTCACTCGACCGAAGCGTGTTTTCGCTTCGCTGGGATGAGGGTGGTTCATACTCTTGGACGCGTCGACAACGAACACGAAACGACGGCCGGTGACCGAATTCCCGAAGAATTGGCCCGTCCCGCCGGTTCCTTCTCCGTCACCTGTGCCAGCTGGTCCCGACGAAGCCAGCGCACCGACTTCGGCGGCCAGGTCGTCCGGGACATCCGGACCGGTCAGGCTTTCGGTCGGTCGGCCGCCGTCCAGCCGTACGGCCAGCGTGGCGGTGTTCTCGCGCTGTTCCCCCTGAACGGACTCCCCGCGGGCACTTCCGCCGCGGTCTTGCGTCGTCGGAGTGACGGAGACCAGCTGCGGGATTTCTTCAAACGGGTCGACCGTGGCAGTGTCGTCATTCCAGCGAGAATCGACCGCTGGGGCACTCGACTGGACGGTCGCCCCCAGCCAGACCGTCCCCAAAATCAGCACCAGCGTCGCATGCAGCCCGAATGAGACAGAGACAGCCAGTGCGCACCGCTTCTGACCGAGAGTCGGCGGGTTCAGGCGCTCGTAGAACTGGAGGGCCATCGACCCGAGTTTACTCTGCCACATTATCGATCATGTCTCGAAAAGCAATCGGACTTAACACGAGCATTCTCCGGACTTTCCCGAAGCCTAGTGCCTTGTCAGGCCTTAAACTTCGGGTTCAATAGCTTGGCCCGCGGCTCGTTGGCCGCTCCATTCTCGTTTCTCGACCCGAATCTTAAGGTTTGACACAACAGTAGTCTGCATTGCGGGGGGAAGCGAGCGTTGGGAACGGCGGGGATCAACCCCGCCGCTCAGAATCAGGCAGATGACGCCGCCAGAAGCCGCGATTTGAAGGCGCAGCGCGCTCTAAAGTTGCGAACGCTTCATTGTTACTGATCGGACGGGTGAAATCAAAAAGTTATTGTAGCCGTTTTGTGAAGTCCTGTAGCGGTTCTGACCGGTTCACCGTGGGTTTGGCCGCTGGCTTTCCAGTGGTGGATCCCGAACGAATGCACCGTCGCCGATGCTCGATCTGACGAACATACGGGTCCGGCCGGTTATCCGGTTCATGGTTTCACGGTTACATCAGTCCTGGAACGACGGTTAACATACAGAAGCCCTCGCGATGGGTGTGTGGGCCGAAGTGAAACGCAACGACTGGCCTGAACAGGACTGAGACCATGGCGGGATCGACAGAACAGCAGGCGAGTTACCCGCCATCAGCGGCGGACCTCGGCACGACGGAAGCGACCGTGACTGCACCACTGATTCTGTTCGACGGTGTCTGCGGCCTGTGCAATTTCTTTGTTGACTTCGTTCTTCGGCGAGATCCGCGCGGAACATTTCGGTTCGCCCCGCTGCAGGGGGAAACCGCTGTTGAACTTCTCGGCGAACCGACCACCGAAACGCTGAAGTCACTGGTGTTGATTCAACCGGACGGAACGAGATACCGTCGGTCGGCCGCTGTGGTTCGAGTACTTTGGGGACTGGGCGGAGCGTGGTCAGCCTGTGGGACTCTCCTCTGGCTGGTCCCTCTGCCAATCCGAGACGTTGCCTACCGCCTGGTGGCGACCAGTCGTTATCGTCTGTTCGGGCAGAAGTCTTCCTGCCGCATGCCAACCGAGGAAGAAAAGAACCGCCTCCTGCCCTGAACGCCGCAGTCCGGATTGGAATCGGCCGACAGACGGCTTTCGGGTAGTTTCCACGGAATCGTCGATCACACTCGACAGCAACCAACCGCATGGCAGGCACCGCCATCGCATCAAACGCATCGCATCAAACGCCACCGCATCAAACGCCACCGCATCAAACGGCGCGGAATCAAGCAGGAGAGGCAGAATGACGTCCGGAGCGGCCAACCAGGGAGCGATGGAAGAAGCACCGGCCCCGAACGAGACAGACTCCAATTCCCCAGCGACAGGTCAACCAGGACGATTC
>CALJUK010000076.1 GCA_937975745.1 uncultured Planctomycetaceae bacterium
GAGAGTCGGGAAGTCGCCGCCTCGGACGGCCGATTTCGCTGGTCCTTGTACTGCCCGATGGCTCCGTCCAGGAATTCCTTCAGTCGGCTGTGCGCACCGGCGGAACCGGGCTGCCAGCTTTCCCGCAATCCCTCGTCCCAGGCGATTTTGGGCAGCAGATCCAAGTCGTCAATCTCCAGCGAAGAGATCGCCGGAAGCTGCTGAGACTTTCGACCGGAGGTGAAGATCGGCGGTGCGGGTTCCTCGGCAGCCAGACAGGCCTTCCAGAACGGTGTGAAGACCTGGTAAGGGTTTCCGCTGGCTGTTTCAATCTCCGACGGCTCAAAGAGCAGGCTGCCGGTGACGCTCCGACCGTCGATTCCGGATTCGATCAACTGTGACTTGAGTTGGCCATCACGGACGAGGATCGCTGGTTCGTAGCGACGATTCCAGAAGATGGCCTTCGCTTTGGTTTGAGCGGCCAGGTCGGACAAGACGACATCGCTGCGACCACGGAGAATGACCAGCGGCAGACCGAGTTCCGCGAGATCCTCCCTCAGCGAAATCAGCGAATGGTGCAGCCACCAGCGGGAGGCTTCGCCAAGTGGCCATTCCGCCTCCCCTTCTGGATCCCAGATGTAGACCGGGATGCCGGGTCCGTGGCGGTTCAGGCCAGCCCACAAGGCCTGGTTGTCGTTCGTCCGTAAGCACTGGCTGAACCAGACGATGGAAGGCGAGGGGACGCTCATGTTCAACGTTCCTTTGCGACAACCGACCGGCCGCGAATGGGGGCTCACTCCTGTTTTGTAGGCGATTCGTCGTCGTCGGCCAGCCAATTCCGGAGCAAATCGAGCGTTCGGTCCGATCCCAGCTCGGCCTTGCCGAATCCTGGGACCGCCCCTGCTGCGACAGCCGCCCGCTGAGCCTCCGCGTAATTGCTGACTAACATCGTGGGAATGCCGGCGTATTCGCGCTGCTGCTTGAGAGAGCAAATCAAACGAATCCCGTCGCCACCGTCGCAGTCGAGTTTTCGATTGACCAGAATCAGGTGGAACGCCTCGTTCTGCAGGCGATCCAACGCCTCGGTCCAATCGTCGGCCTGGCGAACGACGGCTCCAAAGGCCGATTGCAATTGGCGGGCAATTGAGGCGTGGTCGAAACTGCATTGGCCGACGTCGAGAACTTTCTTACGCATCTGGTGTGAATCCTCGTTGGGTGAGTGATGACGCTCGTGAGGGGCGGTGTCCCGGCCGGTTTCGGTCACCGGCTAAAAACTGGGCTTTGGTAACGTGTCATCCAGTGATTGAATTTGGTATGAAGGACGCGCATCAGGACGAACGTCGGCGCCGCGTGGTCCTACCGCCCTGTCCACAAAGTCGTGCCAGCTGCTGGAACGCAGTGCGCCACTCGCCAAACTGTGGATTTCGTGCTCGTTTGGTCTGCACCGTTGTGACAAGCTGCGATCGCCGGTGCGCTCAAACTGGTCTGTCTTGTTCGTCTGTCTTCCCCGCACGGCGGAGACAGCAGTTGTACCATCAGGGAGTCGTTCGCGTGACCCACGCCTGGCATGATGTGATTCCTGGGGAAAACCTTCCCTACGAATTCAATTCGGTAATCGAGATTCCGATGGGTTCGAGCGTGAAGTACGAACTCGACAAGAAGACCGGTCTGCTCAAGATGGACCGGATGTTGTACTCGGCTGTGTATTATCCGGCCAGTTATGGCTTCATCCCGCAGACGCTCGCCGAGGATGACGATCCGCTCGACGTCCTCGTGCTGTGCAAAGAACCGCTGGCCCCGCTGACTCTCGTCGCCTCACGGGCGATCGGCCTGATGACAATGATCGACAGCGGCAAGAAGGATCACAAAATCCTCGCGGTTGCGATCAACGACCCGGAGTACAACAGCTTCAGCGAGTCGGTCCAACTTCCGGCGCATCGGCTGGCCATGCTTCGCCGGTTCTTCCAGGATTACAAAACGCTGGAAGGGAAGGCCGTCGAGGTGGACGAGTTCCAGCCGGCAGAAACGGCCGCCCCGATTATCGAGGATGCGCTGCAGCGATATAGTTCGCAACGCCGCAAGGGCTTCGGCGCTTAGTCCGCATTGCGGGGGGAAGCGAGCGTTGGGAACGGCGGGGATCAACCCCGCCGCTCAGAATCAGGCTGATTTCGTCGCCAGAAGCCGCTATTTGTCGGCGCAGCGCGCTCTAGCGTCGACGACCTGCCCACCCCGCCGCCGTCTCAGGTCCGTCGTGACGTTCTTCGAAATCGAGGAGCACTGAGGGACACGGCACCGCATTGGGTTTTCGGCGGGACCCTGGCTCGCGAGTTGGACAAACCATCTCGAAAGCCCCTGCCCCTCGGGTCACTCACCGAAAACCACCTGCGATTCGGGCCAACGCTGCGTGTCACGGCGTGGCATTCTGCCCTCTGCACATCAACCAATACGTCAGGAATTCGGCGGCGTGACTCAACTCTTGCCCAGATTGTCGAAAATGTGTCTGTTTTCTGTTCGCAACAGGCGTGACAGAAGAGGGTTACGATTTTTCTGCGATTCCGGAAAATTTGTAGGAATCTGGCAGATGGGGGGAGGATTCTTACTCTGTGTTGAGAGCAACGGAGAGTTGCTCGGCGGCGAAGTCGAGCACGCACCAGGCCGCTTCGCGCTGCCGGGCAGTCCGCTCACGACCGGCAGGATCGCTGGCCAGCCGAAACATGCGGACCGTGTTACTCGATGGGTCAAGCTGTGACAGTTGATGGGCAAACCCGATGAACACCAGGCCGTCCTGTCCTGCGGGTGCATCGGGGCCAAGGTGCCCGGTGATTGCGACGGCAATGTTTGCTTCCGGCGTTCTCGCCAACGCCCCGTCCGCCAGCGCTCGGGCGACCAGCGGACTGACTGGTCCGGGATCTGCCAGAATATCGCGATCCACGCTCAACCACCGGGCTTTGGTTTCGTTGCGGTAGACGACGGCCGATCCGCAATGGAACTCCGAGATGCCGGGTGATTCGGCCAGCGTGGCGGAGACCAGACCGGCGGTGCAACTTTCGGCAAAGACAATCCGCTGATTGAGCTGTCGCAGGACATCGGCCAGCCGACGTCCTGCCTCTGAAAGTTCCACCGATGTGGTCATGGGGGGCCTCGAACGAACGGAAGATTAGACGGCGGGTTGGCCGGTGAAGTATTCCGGTTCGGCACCGGCTTTCCATTTGATGTTGCAGCCAATGCTGGGGCGTTGCTCGGCTGGGACAT
>CALJUK010000077.1 GCA_937975745.1 uncultured Planctomycetaceae bacterium
AGTCACTATATCTCCAGGCATGCAGCCGGATGGGATCGTCACTTCGCTTTCCCTCGGAATCGGCATAGCCGGCCACATCCAGCCAATAACGCGCCCATTGTTCGCCGTAGTGAGGCGATTCCAGGTAGAAGTCGACGAGTTGCTCGTACCAATCGTCCGTCTTGATCGACAGGAATCGCTCGACATCGTTCCAGTCTGGCGGAAGACCCGTCAGGTCGTATGCGACACGGCGGATCAAGGTCAGCCGCGAGGCCTCGGGCGAAAATGTCAAATGCCGTTCGTGCAGCTTTCGCAACAAGAATGCGTCGATGTCAGCGGAGACATCCGCAGCCCCCTTGCCGTCCGACTTTCGGTCGACAGTTGGTACGGTTGGTTTGACCGGCGTCTGGAAGGCCCAGAAGGACCTGTCTTCTTCACTGATCGACGAAACGGGCCGACTGTTGTTGGTCTCACCCGTCGCTTCCGAGACTGATGCGCCCTGCGCGATCCACTGGGTGATCGTTTCAATCTCTGCTGGTTCCAGTGGGCGTACACCGACGCGAATCATCTCCCGGGGCGGGGGCATCTCTTTCGCATGAACTCGTTTGAGCAGCAGGCAATTCTGCGGATCTCCCGGGGTGATGGCCGGACCAGTCGTTCCACCACGCAGGATCGAATCGACTGTCCGCAAGTCGAGCTTCCCTTCCTGCTTGCGGCGGCCGTGACAGACAATGCAGCGGGCATATAAAAACGGCAGCACGTCGTCTGATGTGACCTTGAGCGCCTTTCCTTCGGCGGAAGGAGCGCCGACCTGCAGCCAGCGCCCGACCAGGTCCTTCTCGAGGGGTGTCAGCTGTGGTTGATCTTCCGGGGGCATACCACCACCGTCGATCATGACCCACAACAGGCTTTCGTCCCGAGTGTCGGCCACAACCGATTCACCGGACTCGCCACCGCGCAAGATGCCCGTCATTGTTGAGAGATCGAGCCCCCCCTTCGCACCCTTTTCGCCGTGGCATTTTCCGCACTTCTGCAACAGAACCGGACGAACATCCGTTTCGTAGACCGGATCGGCTGCTGGCACGTTCGGTGGAAAAACCACCAGCAGACACGCGGTCGCGATCCAGAATCCGAATTGAGTCCGTAGAACTAAAGGCATAGGGAGGCGTGACCAAAGACTGGCAGGGGGGGCAGGAGACAGAATCAGAGTTCGTGCCTCGGTCTGTTCGGCACATCTATGCTAACAGAGAACAACAGCGGCCCCAAGTTTTTTCGACCGAGATTTCGTGGTCGAATGACGTGCCCCCGATGATACGGTTGCACCTGCGGTTCTGTCGGCTACTCTGCAAGCTAGGTTCCACCTCTTGATGGCTGCCCTGAACTGACCCCTAGATCCATTCGCCCTCGAAGAGGCCTGACCATGGACTGGAAACACTCCGATTCACATCAAGTGAATTCAAACCGCCGGGAGTTCCTGCAGCTTGCTGCTGCTGCGATCATTGCCTCGCAGTTGCGGTCGCCTGCACATTGTGCGGAGATGCCGACAATTCCGCCCGAACTGGATGCCGCCGAACAGCGCTTTCAAGAGTTCGTGATGCAGCGGTTGATGGATTCCGACGGACTCTGTCGCTCGTTCGTGCATGCCGAGACTTTGGCTCCCTGGACAGCCGAGCAATTGAAGACATTGCGTGAGAGCGATTTGAACGACTGGTTCCAGAACGCGCCCGACAAGTCTGCCTGCCTGGCGTACGAGAACGCCATCATGGCAACATCGGAATTTGCGATCAGTCAGCTCGCCCGCCAGCAGACGACCGGCAGCCAGCAAGCGAACAACATCGCCCATCGTTGCATCCAGGGCGTATTGGCTGTCATTCGCGAAGGCCGGCATTACATGCCGGGATACCTTCCCAAACCGTTTGGCGGTGTGGTTCGTGCGCGTGACTCGCACGAGCTGAGCGTCGACCAGTACACCAAAGCGATTGCAGCACTCCAGGCCTGGAAACCGCGAGCCAGTCCAGCCGAGCTGGAGGCCATCAATGGATTCTTCGTCGACGCGGCAGACTTCTTCATCGCACGCCGCTTCCGGCATGCCTACCGTCACCGGACAATTGTGACGGCTGGATCACACCATCACGCATTGGGACTGTTCGTACCGCTTTTGTACGTGGCAGCGGAAGCGTCGGGGGACAAGCAGTATTTGACTTACCTCGACCAGTTCCGACAGCCGATCGAAGCCGCCCTGACCGATCCCGTACTTGCCAACTTCAACATGACGTCGCTGCTGATTGAAGGAATGAACACGGCCATCGCAGCCGGCGCAGAGGACCCACAACTGCCGAAGCTGATTGCCGCGAGTTGGACGCGGGCCACAGCGAATGTCGACGAGGCGGGGAATGCATTCAACAATGGCCGCTCGCCCGCCAGCGGTCAGGGAGCCCGGATTGCCGGTGTGGCCACTTTGGTGCAGCAGTTTCATCCTGAACTGAAACCGATTCCGACGGCGCTTAAAATTCTCGGCCGACTCACCCAGGTCAGCGACATGGCCCACCAGCGCGTGGAGGGATCGATTTCGTCGACAGCGGTGACTTCCTGGCTACTGGGTTACTGGCGAATCCGGGCATTGCAGAGCGGCACATCCAGAAACTAGGAGGAGACCAGCTCCCGGCAGTTCGTTTGGCGCATGAAGAGGTGCTGGCCGCACGTTTTGCTGATCACTTTGAACTGAGTTCGAACGCCAACCCCTTTTCGCCGTCTTCCGAGATCTCGGCTGTCAGTTCCGTCTGTGTATTGTAGCGTACTGGAAGGTACTGTTCGGTGGCCGGTATTTCGCCAGTCCCATCCGCATTGGGAATTGTTTTTCCGGGGATCTCTCGAATTGCAGTGATGCGGACTTTCTTACTCCCCGGCGTCATTTCTGCCGTGAACTCACCTTCCGTTACAGTGGCCGGGTAGGCCTTATCTCCTCCTTCAGTTGGTTCGAATACCATCTGGGCAACAGCCAATGGCTCCCCATCCAGAGTGACCGTACCGCTCACGTTTACGGTCTGTGGTGCATCGCTCTTACTTCCACACCCCAAGGTCCCAACACTCAAAGATGCAGCCAGCGACAGAAGCAAACACCGAGGCCACATTGCCGGAAACCTCTCTCGGTCCGTTTGATTCACTAGCATTTTGCGAATAATCCAGAAGCAGGTTCGCCACGCGCGACATACGAGCCACAGGACGTGGGAAGCGCGTCCCAGCGCAATCAAAATTCACCGAGGACCTGATTGTCGGCCCGGGCCCCGAGATTCTGAAAGGTCGTTCGGTCGACATTCTCAGAAATGAAGCGGACACGCCCGTCAGCCATCACGAACTGCGCACCACCTTCATGGTAGCTGCGTGAGTAATTGTACTTGCTGCCAGTGCACTGATCGGCCCCTGTGGCAAATGTCCCTTTGCAGGGCGCATTGGTGTCGGTATAGGTCTTGCAACTGTACAAGCAATCGAACAGCGGCGTATTCGGTGGTTCTTCGGTTGTGAACCCCCATGACCCATGCGGGGATCCGCCCCAATACCCACCGATCTCGCCCCAACCTCCGGTTCCTTGCCGGCGGATCCCTTCCCCACCCATGATCGTGTTCGAAGTCCCATCCGTCACATCGCGGATCTTCGTCTTCGACAGGTGGTAGAACATCCCGTTGCCGGTCCCCTGATTGAGACCCGACTTCGATGATCCGTAGCAGAGGACGTAGTTTCCTTGAAAGGCAGTCGAGCCACCATTGCCGCCACGCCCGGCAGTGGGATTCGACGGACACAAAAACATCGGTACAACCACGCCCGTGATCGAAACGGGGTATTGGTGCAGACAACAAATCGTGGCGCTGTCATAGGCAGCCGCTTGTGCCGAATAGGCGTTATACAACGGAGCCTGCTCCACGAACGGAAGAAGTTGCTGAAACCAAGCTTCGCGAAGCGACGGTGCCCCGATCTCCCGGTTGCCATAAGGAAAAACTCGGTGGGTATCATGATAGTTGTGAAGCGCCAGGCCCAACTGCTTCAAGTTGTTCTGGCATTGCGAGCGCCGGGCCGCCTCTCGGGCCTGCTGCACAGCCGGCAGCAGCAAAGCGATCAGGATCGCGATGATCGCGATCACAACCAACAGTTCGATCAAAGTGAATCCCCACCGACTCCGCAAGCGTGTCGTTGCCATTGGACTCCTCCTCTAGGAAACTCAAATCAAAAACTCTAGGAAACTGACAATAGAATACGCTTGGCTGGTGTAACGGCCAGCTACGCTGATGTGCCCTACGCCGCGTTTCGCTGCAACAAGTCTTCCAGGTAGCTCCGCGAAGACTCTCGAAGCGGTTCCAAAACCACTGCGTGCTTCGCCTTCGTCCTGTGAATGCTGGCCGAAGACTCGCCAACAACTGGCGTTGAATCTGGTCCTTTTAGACCGTAGCGCGCCGGGCGATTCAGATCAAGCAGCAAATAAGATTTATGTACACCACAGAGGTACAGACGGATTAATTCACGTTGCGATCTTGGACCAGATCGGTCTTCTCGATCAGAGCACGGATCGAATTCAGCAGGACCTGCTCGACCTCCGGCGCAACGCGAGAGACGTAGCCGACTTCGTATCCTCCCTGAGAGTAGGCAATCTCCGTCCCGATATACCCCGTTCCATATTGACCGTACGCTGCCATCGCGATGAAGTCGTCGGGCCGCATCTCTTGGGCCGCCAGTTGGTATTCGACAAACAGATCCCCGGGCAGGTGCAACATTCGGGCGGGTCCGATCCGCAAACAGGAAATATCAATCGGGACGTCCGCCTGGCACCGTCGCAGGAACGTCAGATGGCGGGCCGCGACAATGCGGTCACGCGTCTTCGCTGTATTGTTTGTCAGAATGCGGAGCAGTTCGTCTTCCTGCAAAGTATCGCGAACGGGAACCTGAGTGGGAACGACGGCCCATTGGACATCATCGGCCGTGACAGGAACCCGTTGCTGGGCCTTCCAA
>CALJUK010000078.1 GCA_937975745.1 uncultured Planctomycetaceae bacterium
TCGCGAACCGTATTTGACGAGGAGTCAAACGGTATGATGATGCGAGTCCCGGAACGAATGTTTCGATGTGTTGGCCTGCGGGCAGCCGGTTGCGTCGCGCTGGTGTCAGCCTTGTCGCTGTGTCCCACGTTCGCTCAGGCTGAGGATCCGCTGGATCTACCAGTGCTGAAGGTCGATGGTGCCTCCCCCGAGGCCACTGCGAGCCAGTGCACTGCCGACAGCTGCAGTCTCGAAGTGGAGCAGCCAGTCGAGCCCCCGAAGCACGCCTGGCTGACACAGCATCCCACGATCCAGAAGCTGTTAAAGCTCAACAATGCAGAGCGGACTCGCGTCGGTCGGACTGCTTGCGTTCTGGACCCAGATCTTTGTCTGGCCGCTCAACAACACGCGCAGTGGATGGCCACGACCGGGTATTACTCCCACAGCAGCATGGGCTATCACGAGATCATCTGCAGCGGACCATTGACGACGTAAGACGCGAACCAGGGATGGATCTACTCGCCGGCACACCATTCCATTATGCTAAGCGGGCAACGAGCTGGTTTCGGCTACGCGGTCCAGAACGGTCGGACCTACTGGGTCGGTTTGTTCTTGCACTAGGACCAGTCTGAAACGCGTCGGTTGCCAATCTTCGCCGCGGATGTTGATGGCGGAGACGAAGCACGCCGAGGATTTAAAGCCGCTTCTAGCAGACGTTTCACGGCCGGACGACAGTCGGTCTGCAAACCAGGGGACGCGGATTCGACTGAACATAGCGAGTCGGTCTGAAACTGTGACACGAGATGCGGCCAGGGATCAATCGGAGTTTTCCGCCGTGCGGCTGTGGGCGGCGGAAAAACTTCCGGTTGAAAGTTGACATGCGAATGGAAACAGACGGCGCTGCTCTTCGAAGCAGAGAGCCGCCAGTTAAGGAGAGTCTCGTGGGAAACCGAACTCGCCGCTGCAGTCGGGCGGCATGGGGCCTTGCGGCGATCCTCTCTCTGAGTTCAGTCTGGCTCGCTTCTGTCGTGACAGTTGTTCCCTGTCGTGCGGCGGAGAATGACAAGCCGGAGTCGGCGGGGTCGGCGACGGCGGAGCTCTTTCCATCGGAGCTGGTGCGATTCCGGGTGGTCGCTTCCGACCCCATCTTCACCGGTGCGGGCCCGGGACACTGGGACGTCCGCATTCGCGAACGGGGCTGGATTCTGCACGAAAATAGCCAATGGCGGATGTGGTACACCGGCTACGACGGGACGCGCTCCGGGCAGAAGATGCTCGGGCTGGCGACGTCGACCGACGGTCTGGTGTGGCAGCGGTCTCCCCAGAACCCGGTATATCGCGAGCATTGGGTCGAGGACATGATGATTGTCCGGCACTCGGACACGTACTACATGTTCGCCGAGGGACTGGACGACCAGGCGCAATTGCTGTCGTCACAGGACGGCATTCAATGGAAGCGGATCGGGACATTGGACGTCCGTCTTGAGAATGGCCAACCGATACCGCCCGGCCCGTATGGCACTCCGACCGCCTATTTCGCAGACGGAGTGTGGTATCTCTTCTATGAGCGTCGCGATCAGGGCGTCTGGCTGGCGACGTCTCGTGATATGGCGGTTTGGACGAACGTATCTGACACGCCGGTGCTCGTGCCGGGCCCCGGTCAATATGACCGTCGTTTGATCGCCCTCAATCAGATCGTTCCCTACCAAGGCCGCTACTATGCTTATTTCCACGGATCTGCCGGCGATTCGTCACCCAGCCTGTGGACGACCAACGTGGCGGTTTCCAACGATCTGAAAACATGGACGAAGTACCCTGGCAATCCGCTGTTTCCCGTGGAAGAGAACAAGTCGAGCGGGATCGTTGTTCCTGTCGAGGGCGGCTTTCGTCTCTATACGATGCACGATGAAGTCCAGGTCCACGAATCCTCCGCGATACACGACGGGCACTGACCGCGGCCGGGGGTCTCCGTTACGGACCTTCAGGAAGACAGGCCTCCAGGAACGCCAGCATGACCGGTTCGGAAACATTTGTCCCAGATCCGGGCAGCTCGAACCTGTCAGCCCAGAAGAACGGGAAAGGGTTTTCTCCGCTGAGGTTCGTTCTGCCGCTTGTTGTCATGGCCGCGATGTTTTTCATTGCCAGTGGCCAGATCGAAGGTTACATCGAGCAGGTATTGCAGCAGCAACTGGCCACGGCGCTGGAAGCGGATGTGGTGGTCTCCGGGCTGACCTACAGTCCGTTGAGTCAATCGGGTGGCATCGGCCATGTGACGATCACGGACGACAAAGCACCCTACAGCTACGAATTTGCCGTCGATC
>CALJUK010000079.1 GCA_937975745.1 uncultured Planctomycetaceae bacterium
TCAGGCGAAGGCCGGCCTCGACGAGGGGGGAACATCCCAATCGGACGGCCGGTCAACAACGGTTCGCTTTGCTGTCTATGTCGATACGCCTCCGCCAGTGAAGCATTCGAGTTCGCCGGGAGCAGGCACAGCCGCCTCGCACGAACTCGACGATGCGCTGGCCGGCCTCGACGTGGGCGAAGGCCTGCAGGCGACACTCTTCGCCGGCGAGCCGTTGATGCTCAATCCCACCAATATCGATATCGACCATCTTGGCCGGGTCTGGGTGTGCGAAGTGGTCAACTATCGTAAGTTTCGCAACACCGAAACCCCCTCCAGAGAAGCAGGTGACTGCATCCTTGTTCTCGAAGACAGCGATGGGGACGGCCGGGCCGACAAGAAGACGATCTTCTACCAGGGAACTGACATCGACTCGGCCCACGGAGTTTGTGTTCTCGGTAACCGAGTCATCGTCTCGGCCGGTGACAAAGTCCTCTCCTTTTACGATGACGACGGAGACCTGAAGTCCGACCGCAAGGAAGTCCTCTTCTCGGGCATTTCCGGCGTCCAGCATGACCACGGTATCCATGCCTTTGTCTTCGGACCGGATGGGCGGCTGTACTTCAATTTCGGCAACGCCGGCGCACACATTCGAGATGCCAGCGGTCAGCCGATCACTGACCTGGCGGGAAACGTCGTTGATGACACGCGCCATCCCTATCAGCAGGGAATGGTTTTCCGCTGTCAGCCCGACGGCAGCCAGTTCGAAACACTTGGCTGGAACTTTCGCAACAATTGGGAAGTGGCTGTCGACTCGTTCGGCGGGTTGTGGCAATCGGACAACGATGACGACGGGAACCGTGGCGTTCGGATTAACTATGTCATGGAGTTCGGCAACTACGGCTATGTCGACGAGAAGACGGGCGCCGGCTGGCGAACTCCCCGGACCGGAATGCACGAAGAGATCCCGCTAAGGCATTGGCATCTGAACGACCCGGGCGTCGTCCCGAATCTGCTGCAGACAGGTGCCGGTTCTCCCACTGGACTGTGCGTCTACGAGGGAGACCTGCTCCCCGAGCGTTTCCGCAATCAGATGATCCACTGCGATGCCGGGCCGAACGTCGTCCGCGCGTATCCGGTCAAAAATGACTGTGCCGGCTAGACCGCGCAGATCGAGAACGTGTTGGTCGGTACCAGAGACAACTGGTTTCGCCCGGCAGACGTCTGCGTGGCTCCCGATGGCTCGCTCATCATCGCCGACTGGTATGACCCGGGTGTCGGCGGGCACCGGATGGGAGACCTCGAACGAGGGCGTCTGTTCCGTGTGGCACCGCCCCAGACACCGTACGCAGTTCCTCCGGTCGATTTCTCCACGCCGGAAACCGCCGCAAAGGCGCTCACCAGTCCGAACCTCGCCACACGCTATCTGGCCTACGAGGCGTTGCGTGAATTCGGGCCCAAGGCCGAGCCCAGCTTGCGAGCACTCCTCAAGTCCGACAATCCCCGCTTTCAGGCCCGCGCGCTGTGGCTGCTGGCAAAGCTTCCCGGCCAAGCCGACGCGATCTGCCAGCTGGCAATTTCGGACGAGAACCCTGACATTCGGATCACCGGACTGCGGATTGCGCGAGATGTGACAGCCAATCCGCTGTCGGTCGTCAAGCAACTGACTCGGGACCCGTCCCCCCAGGTGCGGCGTGAATGCGCCATTACCCTGCGGTTCGCTGATTCGCCCGAGGCTTCGCATTTGTGGGCCGAGTTGGCGTTGCAGCACCAGCCAGAAGACCGTTGGTCTCTGGAGGCACTTGGCATCGGGGCCGAACTGCATTGGGACGCCTGCCTGTCCACCTGGATGAAAGCTGTTGGCGACAACTGGACGAGTCCTGCCGGTCGCCAGGTCGTCTGGCGCAGCCGAGCCCAGGCGAGTCCAGAATTGCTGGCCACCATCATTGCGCGTGCCGACACACCCGATTCGGAACTTCCCCGCCTGTTTCGGGCCTTCGACTTTCAGCCACCGGAACAGACTCAGCTCGCCGTTCGCAAACTGATTCAGGCAACGGCGGCACGTGATACTGGCAGCGATCGCTCAAACTTCATCCTGGCTGAGTCGTTGACTCGACTGACCGGTCGAGACATTCAAACGGATGCAGAACTTCGGCCGGCATTGGACACCGTTCTGAAGACCAACGCCGGCAGTCCGTTGTTCGTAGAACTGGTCCAGAAGTTCTCCGTTGCCGACCAGTACCCTGCTCTGCTGCAAATCGCAGTCGAACTTCCTGACAGCGAGATCGGCGTGCAGGCGATTCAGACGCTGCTGGGCAAGCAGCAAGTTCCGCTGCTGACGAAGTCGCTGTCCGGCGAGACACCTGTCGCGGTGGCAACTGCCCAGGCGATGGGGAACTCGGGTGATGGTCGCATCGTGTCACCGTTGTGGCGGGTGATGGAAGATTCGAGCACCGATACCACACTTCGCCGCGCTGCGGCGACGGCCATTGGCAAGACAAGCAATGGCGCCCTC
>CALJUK010000080.1 GCA_937975745.1 uncultured Planctomycetaceae bacterium
GATTTGTCTGTGGGGAGCGAGTTTTGTGATGCACACCGACGATCCCAAACTGTCGTTGAATGGCTATTCGTATCAGAACATGGTCGCCTACTACCTGCTGGCGATGGTCGGACGGGCCTTTTCCAGCATGCCGGGACTGGCAAGTGGAATTGCCCGCGAAGTCCGTGACGGCACGGTAAAGAAGTACCTGACCCAGCCGATCGATATGCTGGGGTATCTGTTCTGGCATCGGGTCGCCCACAAGCTGGTTTACTACGTTGTGGCGGCAGGCCCGTTTGCACTGGTGTTCTATCTCTGCCGCAGCTACTTCCCGGCAGGCTGGCCGGATGGCTTCACTCTCTGCTGCTGGTTCGCCTCGCTCATCATGGCCTTTCTGATCGGTTTCCTGCTGGAAGCACTGATCGGAATGGTCTCGTTCTGGTTTCTGGAGGTGAGTTCGCTGCTGTTTATTTACATGATGTTCAACTACTTCCTCTCCGGCCACATGCTCCCACTGGACTATCTCAAGCCGTTCTCAGACTACATTCTCATGCTCCCCTTCAAATATCTGGCCTACTTTCCGGCGACGGTCCCCTTGGGACGGTATTCGCATGCGGAACTCATCGGGGAGCTGGGCGTGGAACTGGCTTGGGTCGTCGGCCTGTTTCTGCTCAACCGGGTCACCTTCCGCATCGGAGTGAAACGGTACAGTGCCTTCGGCGGTTAGGCCGAGTTGTCGTCCTCGGAAGTTCTCCATCCATTCTTCGCACGATCGAAAGTTCGGGATGGCGTCCTGCCGGCGGTGATCGCCAGAAACGCCTGCGAATCGGGTGAACCGAAACGACTTCACAAGTGTCCGAGCCGATGTCGAACTGGAACGAAAATCGTCCAAGCCCCTGTTTTCCTGTGTTTTCAGCGGAAATGGCCCCGCGACACAAATCCATGACGACCCGATCTAGCGGGAAGTCACTGGCTGGTCTAGAATCTGGAAGTCTGGCGAAGCGTGCCTGACCGGCGTGCTGCTCACCGGTAGGATGGTGTGAGCGGATCACGGCAAACCATCAGCCGTCCAAAACGTAAGCCGCGACTCTGGCCTGCAAGTTTCGCCTGCCGACCAAGACTTGCCCACCACAGATTGGGCCGACTGCGCCACGGACAATCCGTTGGCCGGTGTCCGGTCGCCTGCCTCGACACGAACAAACGCATCGGCTGCGCCCCGGCCGGTATGCCAACCTGACTTGATCTGAACAGACCTGATCTGAACTGCGATGAATCACATACCCATCGTCTCGGGGGAAGAGACCCGAGCCATCTACAACCGGACTTTCTGGCTGGTCTACATCGCCAACGTGCTACTGGTGATGGGCAACACGCTGACCTTTCGCTTCGCCGAGTTGGTTGCCTACCTCGGTGGCAGCGAACGTGTCGCTGGCCAGTTGGTTGGCTTTGGCCTGTTTTCGGCAATTGTCGCCCGCTTCATGCTGGGACAGGCAATTGACCGCTATGGCACACAAAAGCTGTGGGCCTCCTCCTGCGTGCTGTACATCGCGGGCTGTCTGATGTTTCCGGCGTGTCACCAGATCTTTCCCATGCTGTACGTCGCCCGGCTGCTGTTTAATATCGGTTTGGCGGGGATGTTTACCTGCTCGATCGTCTTCATTCAGAACCAGGTCCCCCCCCACCGCAGGACCGAAGTCATCGGCAGTCTGGGGAGTAGCGGCTTTGTCGGGATGATTATGGGAGCACAGCTGGGCGATCTGACGACCCGTTGGTTGCCCGCCGGCCCCAACCAGTTCTGGACACTGTTGGGTATCTCGGCACTGTTCGGGCTGGTGTACCTGGTTCTGACGCTTCTGATCAACCAGGGAGACCAGCACGAACGGCCTGTTTCGACACCGCCGTTGCATCACCTCATGATTCGACACTGGCCCGGAGCTGTCATGCTCGTGGCAGTGTTGATGGGTGTCTGCATCAGCGTGACAACCGTCTTTTTGACTCGATATGCCACGCACCGTGGACTGATGGGAATTGGAACGTTCTTCAGTGCCTATGCGATTGCCGCATTT
>CALJUK010000081.1 GCA_937975745.1 uncultured Planctomycetaceae bacterium
CTTCCTCCCGACATTGACCCCCCCGTCGTACAAAAGCGGGACCTCGATTCGTCCCCCATTCTGACTCTGGCGGTCTCTGGTCCCAGGACTTCGCGCGAGCTGTACGTCCTGGCCGACCTCTACGTAAAGAACGTGATTGAATCGTCCCGTGGTGTGGGTGAAGTGTTCGTCGCGGGTGCCGCTGATCGGGCCGTCCAGGTCCGCATCGATGCCCGCAAACTAGCCGCTCACAACCTGTCAATCCTGCAGGTGCGTGAGGCGCTTGTCCGACAGAATGCTGAAGTCCCCGGTGGCCGCATGGAAGAAGGCGTGCGCGAGCGCGCGCTGCGGACCATGGGGCGGGTGGAGCATTCGCGAGACTTTCCCGACTTGGTCATCACCAGTGTGAATGGGACACCGGTCCGCCTGAGCGATCTGGGAGAGGTTGTCGACGGAACCAAAGAGGTTCGTACGATGGCCCGGTTGAACGGACAGCCGGCCGTTCTGCTGACGGTGCAACGGCAGTCAGGCG
This sequence comes from uncultured Planctomycetaceae bacterium, assembly GCA_937975745.1. GTDB lineage: Bacteria > Planctomycetota > Planctomycetia > Planctomycetales > Planctomycetaceae > CALJUK01. The sequence continues at coordinate 512 of CALJUK010000081.1, forward strand.
AAAACACCGTCGCCGTCATTGACGGCGTGAAAGACATGCTGCCTCGCTGCCGCGAACTGCTTCCGCCTGATGTCGAAGTCCAGGTCATTCAGGACCAGTCCCGCTATATCGTCTCGGCGTTGCACGAGATCGAACGCCACCTGGTTTCGGGCAGTATTCTGGCCTGTATCACCGTGCTGTTTTTCATGCGTTCGTGGCGTTCGACTGTCATTGCGGCAGTGGCCATCCCAGCGTCGATCATCGCGACGTTCGCCTTCATGAAGTGGTTTGGATTCACACTGAACAACGTCACCATGCTGGCACTTGTGCGGATGGTAGGTGTTGTGAGCGACGACGCCAGCGTCGTGCGGGACAATGTCTTCCACTGCAGCGAAGAGAAGGGAATGTCTCCGACCGAGGCAGCCGTGAAAGGAACGCGAGAAATCGGCCTGGCCGTGCTGGCAACGACGTTGTCTCTGGTGATCGTCTTTCTGCCCGTGTCGTTCCTATCGAGTGTCACCGGGCGAATGCTGTTTCAGTTCGGCGTGACGGCCACGGTGGCGATCCTGGTGTCGATGCTCATCAGTTTTTCGCTGACTCCCATGATGTGTAGTCGCATGCTTCGGCCGGGGAAAGATACCGCGGCGGGGCCGGCCTCGCGGCGCGGCTTTTATACGTGGATCGAGTCCGCCTACATGTGGATGCTTGGCAAATCGATGCGGTTCCGCTGGCTAGTGCTACTGATTTCTCTCGGCGTCATCGCGTCGAACATCCCGCTCTATAAAATGGCGAAGCAGGACTACATCCCGCTGAATGTCGACGAGTCCGAGTTCGAAGTCCGGCTGGAGGCCCGCGAAGGGGCCAGCATGGCGGCGATGCGCGACACAATCAACCACGTCGAGGCAAAGCTGGCGAATGTCGACGGGATTGAGAAGTACGTGACATCCGTGGGGACACGCGGCTTTGGTGGTGTCAATCGCGCCGAGATTTACATCCGACTGATCGATAGCGAATACCGGACATTCTCGTTGGAACGACTCTGGAAAGGGTTACTGGCGGGCGATCCCAAGTCGGCCTTTGCCGGCAACTTCACCCAGCGCGACAAGATGGCGGAGGTCCGCAAAGCCATCAAGTCGTTTCCGGGAATCAGTGCCTCCGTGCGAAACCTGACATCACTGAGGCAAGGGGCTCCGGTCGACATCGATATGTCAATTACCGGACCGGATATGGAGGGACTGCTGGACTTCAGCCATAAGTTGAAGGCCAAGGCCGAAACGATTGACGGGATTGTCGACGTCTACACCACCTTGAAGATCGACAATCCTGAGTTGCTGGCCCGCATTCATCGGGAACGCGCAGCGGCGCTGGGTGTTGACGTGCGTGAGATTGCCGACACGCTCCGTGTTGCCGTCGGTGGCGACGAGCGTGTCTCGCGGTACCGCGATGACTCGATCGGAGATGCCTACGACGTTGAGTTGCGTCTGGTCGGTATCGACCGTGGCGATATTGAATCCATTTCGCAGTTGTACGTGAAGGCCGATCCGAGTCCGGGTCGGATTCAACGGGTAGCTAATCTGGAACAAGTCACCGGAAGTGCGACTGTCCTGACCCGAATCGACAACGTGGTGGATTTTGAACTCAACGAGTCCGCTTCACGAATCGATCGGCTGAACCGACAGAAGATGGCTGCCGTACGTGCCAACGTCGGCGGCGGATACGCGTTGGGTGACCGTATCGACGCGCTCGAGGCCGCCATTGACGAAATCGGGCTTCCGCCAGGGTACTCCACACAGGTGCTTGGCGGCGGTCGCGAGTTGGAACGGACACTGAATGACTTCGGTTGGACGTTCGTGTTGTCGTTCGTGTTTATGTATATCGTGCTGGCTGCCCAGTACGAGCACCTGGTGTATCCCTTTGTCATTCTCCTGTCGCTGCCGCTAGCCGTCCCGTTTGGCCTGATTAGCCTGTTAATTGGCGGCGAAACACTGAACCTGTATTCTGCGCTCGGCATTCTGGTACTGTTCGGTGTCGTCAAGAAAGCCGCGATTCTACAGGTCGACCACACCAACGCATTGCGGTCCCAGGGAATGGACCGGTTGGACGCGATCCTGCAGGCCAATCGAGACCGCTTGCGCCCCATTCTGATGACGACGCTCTCATTCGTTGCTGGATTGCTGCCGCTGTTGATCGCAACCGGCCCGGGAGCCGAAGAACGCCGCTCAATCGCCGTCCTGGCTGTGGGCGGTCAGTCGCTGTCGCTGCTGCTGACGCTGTTGGCGATTCCCGTGTTGTATTCTTACTTCGACGATCTGGGAGTGGCTCTCGGTTGGATGGGAAGCAAGCTGACGCGTCCGTCCGACATCATAGTGAGCGAACGAACTGTCGAGACAACAGCCGCCGGCCAGGACTGACGCCCTCTCCTAAGCAGTCTTACAGGGCCAACCACCGGCGAAAGTCGTTTTCTTCGTGGTATGGTCGTCGGACTGATTCGATTCAGTGTGGCATCCTCGGTGACAAGCGTCTCGGGGAAAACCGTTCGACGATACCCGACATCACTTCGGCGTACTGCAGTTGTGTTCGCCGGGCCATCGCCGGGAAGTACAGCGCCCTCAGGGAAAGTCGCCGTGGAAGATGACTGCTTCTCGTGGAAAACAGCACTCAATCCAGAGTTTCGCGCGAAGTCATCTCAAACGTGAATGACTCGAGTGTCAGTCCAAAAGACGAGAGGATGTTTGGCACTGGCAGCCCGTTTGGGCTGGACGTGTTGGGATCGACAAGAGGGAAGCAGAGTGTCACCACGATCTCGTCTGTATCCGGGGCCGCACCCGTACGGGTGCAAGAGAAGCCCGCCGGCAAGGAACCGCGATCAACAGACGAAGCGCCGCGCTCAATCCGGATAAATCCGTTGGCCCGAGTCGAATCGTCCGTAAATCCGTTGGCAGGATCGACGATTTCCACCCGGTGGGTTGCGAGGTGCGCGTTGATCGTCTTTACGATTTCATCGGCGATGTCATTGTCGGCGCCCGCGGAATCGAGTGGCAGGCTCGGTGGGAATTGTGCCGCACCGACTCGTGTCGCTTCCAGCAATGCGGTCGTGGCTGCCTGATCCAGAAATGCCAGAATGGAAAATTCAATCACCGCAAGAAACGCGATGACGATCACGGGGAACAGGAGAATGAACTCCAGTGCGACAGAGCCACGGCGTCGTTTTGCCCGAAGGCAACCGCGTCGTCCCGAGAACAAGAGTGAACTACATTTCATGGAGAAGCCAGCCGTCGGTCGTTGTGGCCGCTTTGCACCCGGACAAAGTCCTTCCGAACCCCGTAGCGGAAAAAGGCTCGCGATAACATTGGTTGACACGATGTTAACCATCGGATGCCCGAACCGATTCCGTCCGACACGGTCAACTCGAGGCCGTACGACCGACGCCAAGGCCGTAGCGACATCGCTTGTGGCGGCGTTTCACGTTTTCAGGCTCAACCGAGCTACGTCTATGCAAGTTGTGTTCCAACACCAGCCAATTCAATCATCGAGGGAACCCAACGGGGGTACTGCACTGAACGTAGAAGAATGGCGCAGAAAATGCGGTAGCTGAGTCGGTGACACATCGTTTCGCGTGGAAAGTCTCATCTTTCGGGTCCCCAGGAAAGGGGTTGTCAGTGCAGCATCGTAGACGCCTGCAAGGAATCCGACGTCCTGCACGCCGCCACAGTCTGCGTCCGGGTGTCGTGACTCTGGAGGTGATTCTCTTTCTCCCAATCCTGTTCATCGGTTTGCTGGCTGTGGTCGAGTTTGCGATCATCATGCAAGCGAGCAAGCAGGTCTCGTACGCCAGTCGCTTCGGCGCCAAGATTGCTTCCGAGGCTCCGCGAGCTTCCAGTTCGAATCCTTATCTCGGCAACATCAACGATCCGACCGCCACGACACCTCCTCCGGCTGGCGAGTCACTCAAAGAGCGGGTTGACCAGTACCTGGCCAATCACGGTCTGACTGCCTCCTGTCAGGTTGTCCTTGAGCACAACGCCAGCGGCGTGGCTGGTGCGACCCAGTCGAATCCGGATCCGGCACCTGCCGGCTGTGACTGCGAGGTCCCGACGACAGCATTGCGTCCGGCAATGAGTATGTGCGTGTGACTGTCTGCCTCCCATTGCAGGGGAACGTGCCCAACCTGCTGAGTACGTTTGGCTTTGACAGTTCGAATCGGATCCTGTCGCATTCCACGACATTTCGCTACGAAACGATCGCAACCGGAAATGCCTGGGCGGTTGGAACCAATGCGCTGCCGGCAACTCCGTTGATCCTCAACGAAACGGGGACAGGCCCGAACTGGCATACGCAAGTTTCACCTTCCAGCGGAAACGTCGGATCGCTCAACGGAGTGGATTTTGTCGACGGCGATAACGGTTGGGCCGTGGGGGCGGATGTGGTTGGGGTGAACAGCACCTCGACGATCATTCGGACCTCTAATGGGGGAACAAACTGGACGGCGCAGACAAGTCCAATGGGGCTGGGAGTCTTCAACGATGTCGACTTCGTCGACGTGAACAACGGTTGGATTGTTGGAACAGCCTCTGCGTCGCCTGGGGCGCCTTACATTGCCCGGACCACTAACGGTGGCAGTAGTTGGGTGGCACAGACAGCCGCCGGTGGTGAAGTGTCGGCCGTCGACTTTATCTCGACCACCACAGGATGGGCAGCGGGAGTGACAACACTAGGAGCTCCGCTGGTCCTGGCCACGACCAATGCCGGGACGACTTGGAGTGCCGTCGCGACCGGCATTGGCACGGGAACGTTGACAGACATTGAGTTTCGCAGTAGTACTGTCGGCTGGGGAGTCGGCTCCGCCAGTGGCCAACCGTTGATCATCTACACGACCAATGGCGGTGCGAGCTGGAGCACAGGAGCAATCAGCCTGCCGGCCCCGTTGGGGGGTGTCCTGAACGCTGTCGATTTCGTCAGTGCTACGCAAGGGTGGGCCGTCGGTAACGAGGTCGATCCGTCGGACGTCACTCGAACGCTGACATTTATTCTGACGACAGTTGACGGCGGCGCAAATTGGACGAGACAGTCACCTCCGGTGCAGATCGGTTCCCTGGCGGGCGTCGACATGCTTGATGCATCGACCGGATACGCCGTTGGCGTGAACCAAAGCGGGTTGGTGGCACCGTACATTCTGAAAACAACGAATGGTGGCTCAAGTTGGGTCGTGCAGACACCATCTGTGACGCAGGGTACGCTGCTGGACGTCAGTTATGCTCCACAAACAGACGAATAGCTGCGTTGCAGTGCAGGCTTGGCCTTGGTCGGAGTGTTCGCGATGAAGTCTTGTTCGAATCACTGGTGGAAGTCATCTCCCGAAAGACGCGGGGTCATTACCCTCATCGTCATTCTCATCTTCCCGGTGATAATGTCACTCTTCGGTGGAATGGTCGACCTCGCCCGCCTGTGGCAAGCTCGCACCGAATTGACAACAGCCTTGGACGCGGCCGTACTATCTGGTGTCAAAACCTGGTCCGAGGGAGGCAACTCCACTGCCAATCGATCCGACGCTCGTGACGATGCGCTCGAAGCCGCCGCCGCAAACACTGTCGTCGGCCAGAATGTTAATAGCCCGTCGACTGCTGAGCCCGTGACACTTAACGCGAATGAGGGAGTCGGCGTCGATGCCAACGATAACGCATCTCCCGACGGCGAGTTGGTCCTCGGTGCCCTGCAGACTTCCGGGGGCGGGACGATATACACGTTCTGCTCGAACAGTTCTCCAGGCGGGAGTAGCAGTTTTGCGATCCGGGCACGCAAGACGGTCACGGTTCATAGCATCTGGAAAGAGCTCTTGGGCGTGAACGTCGCCTCGCTTTCCAGTACGGCCGAATCGGCGGGGGCCATCCTGGCTGGCGCAGCGGAACACCTCCACGTCCAGGTCATTTCCAGTACCTGCCCCTGAAGTCGCGATCGCCTGTATCCCCGACGATCGCCCGCGTTGGACAATCGTCAGGTGTGACGGCGGCAGATCGCCCGGTCGAGGTCTCGCAGAACAGTACCGGGCCGGACATCTACTCGATCACTCGGCCTGCAGCGTCTCGGCAAACCATTCGACGATGCTCGACATCACTTCGGCCCGCTTGTTCTGAAGTCCGTGATTTGTCTCCAACAACAGGAATTTGTGCGGCAGCCCTTCTTTCTCGTAGGCGTCGGCAATCCACTGGCCGTGTTTGGGAGGAACCAACTCGTCCAGGCTACCCGAGACAATCAGCGCCGGTGCGTCGTCCTTTGTGACAAACAGCAGAGGAGAGTACTCGGCCGCTTGTTCCACGGACATGTCCAATGCCGGGTAATTGCGATACGCCGGCAGCGACTCAGGA
>CALJUK010000082.1 GCA_937975745.1 uncultured Planctomycetaceae bacterium
GCCCGCTCGAACAGATCAACGAATGGACCCGTCCGGGTAAGTTTGTCAGTGGGGAGGAATTCGTCGACGCGGGTCTCGCTGAAATGGTGGACCTGTTCTCCGGAGATGTCTGGACGCAGGCAGGCCTCCCACGGTAGACCACGGGTGACTGCCTCACTGACATCTCGGGGTCGGTCCGCGGACCGCTGACGGTGTCTGGGAGTGGTCCGCCCGGCCATCCTTCTCTACACCGAGGGGCCCTGTGGAACGTGGCCCGATTGAGCGTGAGCCTGTAGAACGCGAAGGACATCTGCGGTCGAGGCGGTCTTCGACGGTATTATTGACCGCACTACTGAGCGTTGTCGTGAAACTCGTGCCAGCGCTTCCAGGCGTAGGTCCATTCCATCCACAATCGCATCACGGCCCACAGCAAACGCATGTTGGCCAGCTGGTCCGGCGTGAGTTTCTGCTGCTGATCGAACGACTCGCGGGCCGCCTCGGCCAAACCCCATTTACTGGCCAAAGCGTGGCAGATCCCCTCGGCAGAGAGGTCCGGGTCGGCCCCCTCTTCGGTGAATCCGGCCGCATCGGCCGTCACGAACAACTCGAAGAGTTGCTCGCGATAGGGACTCATCTCGACGGGGCGGCCTTCTGCGTGGGCCTGCAGGAGAAGTTGTTCGACGCGACGCAATAGGTCGTCGGCCAGATTTTGAACACGAGCGGCCGGCTGTGGCATGGGGCGAACTTCGTTCAGCAAGGGATCAACCAGGAATGACTAGAAAGGATATCCGGTCGGAATGGTCCGTCAGCCCGGTATCGCGGACACGACAGACAGACATTTTGAGTTTATCACGGACCGGACTGACAGGGGTAGGGTCACAAAACAAGAACCCACCATCGACGCAGAATTCCATTTGGTTGTTGACGGAGTGGACTTCCCCGGCGTTACGGAAGGACCCAGACCAAACCGCTGACGACTTCCGCCTCGAAGAGGGCCGCTTCCAAATTCAACGGAATCTGGTACTCCATCCCCGGTGCCCAGTCGCCAGGACGGTACACACCAAGAGGGTAGGTCCTCTTATTGAGCGGGCTGATGACCGTCTGGTAGGGAAATCCCGCCAATTGCAGTGCGAACTTTCCCGCCGAAACGAACGGTTGGATGACCAAATCACCGTACGTATGGCCGTAACGTTCCAGTTGCACATCCTCGAAGTACAGCGGATTGTGGTAGACGTTCGACGCCTGCCAGGCAACGATTCGGTCATCGAACGCCCGGCCGGCGTACACCTCCTGACCGAGTCGAATTTCCTCGGGGCAGCTCAGACCGGCAACCTGATCTTCGCCTCCCTTGCAGAGGGCACTTCCGGGATAGGGACACAGATTGCGACAGGGCTGCGTCTCGCGCGATTCCGCATCGGGTTCGTAATTGGAGAACGGAGCGATCTCCGTGATCTTTTTGAGCTGGCTGGGATCCGGACCGTAGTTCGTCACCACCGGATCGTTGTCGTTCTGGTACTTCGACGTCAGGTGGGCGATCCGGTCCGCCGTCACTTTCGGTTGGGCCACTTCGTCGAAGACACTCGGTAGCGGTGCCGTTTGTGCCGGCGACGGCTGGCCCTTCGCGACGCTGGACGCACTCGACTCCGGCAGGCCTTGTGGCATCGGAGTCGGACTGGCCTGCAGCCTGGCCTGCAGCGGCGAAACTTCTTCGACGATTGTCCGGAAGGGGCTATCCTGTCCGACTTCGGTCGGTTCGACGGCGCTCGGCGCTTGCGGCGGCAGTTTCACAGTCGGTGACGAAATCAGTTTGGTGGCCGTCGTGCCCGACGGAGCGGCCTTATTCGGGTCTGCCCCATCTGACCCCGGCGCGGTCTCCTGTGGGAGGTCAGATGATTGCCCGGCAACAGACTGATTTGCAGCTGCTTCCTCGGCCCGGAGCGCGGCGTCGACGCGACTCCAGTATTCCGAAGGAGAACGGGTCTTTAACCGTTCGATGGGAGAGAGTTTTTCTTTGGCCGGCTTCTCTTTCTTGCCGGCGACCGCATCCGGGCTGACGCCGAAGCTGGTGACAACGAATGTGGTCAGAATGACACACAAACAGGCTGGCCAGCGGAAGTTGGTTGAAAGATCAACCGTGCTCCATCGGGGCATGCTCGACAGTGTAATTCGGCGATTCCTGCGTGATGCTAATGTCATGCGGATGGTTCTCCCTCACCGTGGCCGCCGAGACTTGGATAAACCTTGCCTCAGTCCGCAATTCCGCGATCGTCT
>CALJUK010000083.1 GCA_937975745.1 uncultured Planctomycetaceae bacterium
AACTCGTCGGCCGTCAGCTTCCCGTTCTCGTCCTTGTCGAGTGTGCTGAGGGACTTCGCGGCATCGGCGATCTCTTCGGCTGACAGCTCACCGTCTTCATCACTGTCGAGAGCTGTGAACATCGGCATTAGGCGAAGAAAACCGCCCCGCCGGGGTTGGGTTTCCGACTCTTGAGCGAGAGTCGAGCTGATGGCCAGTCCCAACAGACAGGCACCGCAAATCGAGAGAAGACGAGTCATGTGCATGGCTTTCTCCAGTGTTCCATTCAGATTCTGAGATCAATTTCGCTGCAGCGCTCACAGTGCGCTGCTGGACTGATTGCCACTGACTTTCTGGCGATGGATGACCATTGCCATTGCTTCGAATTGAGAATCACTGCCGCCGGCCCGAAGACCGGCGGCAGCTCGATCCTGCCGGACACGTGCCGACAGGTCGGAGGACAAAACGGTACTCGGACTGAATGGATCGTTTTTCACCGATGCTCCAGGTGCCAACGGTATGAACTCGTATCCACAAACTGCTGGTCGCTGTCATCAGGCCCCGGACTCCGTCTGAAACGCATGCAACTTGGGCTTCAACACGAGTTTGGCGCGAAGCAGCCGCCCCTTGACCGCCATCGGGCTGAGTCCGATCAGCTCGCCAATCTCCCGGTAGGTCAAACCGTTTCGATATCGGAGTTCAAGAACTCGCTGCTTGCAGGCCGGAAGTGACGCCGCAGCGGTACGGACCAGTCTCCGGGTTTCCTTTCGTTCGACGATCTGCAAGGGCTCCGATGAGTCGACGCTCGAAGGAAGATCGTCTGGCGCGGTGAGTGTTGTCACATTCGCACAATGGCGTCTGCTTCGACGTTCGTTCTTGACCACGTTGATTGCGATCGTGCAAAGCCAGGATTTGAACCGTGCCGTCGGTTGATACGTCTTGCGGGCACGCACGACCCGGAGGAAGACCGCCTGTGTCAGATCTTCCGCCAAATGCCAGTCGGAAAACTCGCGCTGGAACCAACGCTGAAGGTATGGCTTGAAGTGCTGGACGATCTCGCTGAAAGCGCTGTCGTCTCCTTCCTGAAACCTCAACATGAGTTGGGTGAGATCATCCACGTCAGCCTGATGGCGTCTCGCCGCTGGCGGAGGCGCCACGGAAGGCTGTCCGGCCGATGCGATCCGTGGGAGACGATTGTGAGTCGGCGTGAAATCAATCATGAGGAGGTATCCGCAATTGGCGGCGCGGTTCAGCTGCTGTCGTGCTAAGGGCCGAACCTATCGAAACCAACCTTAAGTGGACGTGAAGCTCACACGATTTTGCTGAAATCCGGCAGATCTGGACTCCACCGCCCCGTCTGCTCCGATTCGTTCTGCCGCCCGAGCCTGGCATGGTTGCGGGGCTGCTCTTGCAGCGCTTCATCTTCTCTTCAGGTTCAGGCCGATATGATGGAACTGCGTTTGTTCCGCGACGATGCGACTGCCCGACCTGTGCGCACGTCGAAGGAGAAGGCCTTGGATTCCAGTTCACAATCACTCGCCACGCCCGCCAGTTCGCAGAGAGTGGTCTCATCGAGAACGGCGTCGCTCGCCGTTCGCAGGTGGCCCGCTCTATGATGAATCTCGCGTGGGACGATGAGTGCCACGGGAGTCAGGTGCGAGAGTCGCCTGAAGTGAGTGGATGATTGCTCCGTCATGAGACTTCTGCTTGTCGAAGATGACCCTGATCTGCGATCGACTGTCGCTCAGGCGTTGCGCGAAGCAGGCTACGCCGTTGACACGGCAGAGGATGGAAGTGAAGGACTCTTCAAGGCGCAAAGCTGGGACTACGACGCGCTGGTACTCGATCTGATGCTCCCCGGGCTCGATGGCTGGGAAGTGCTGCGCTCACTGAGAAAAACGAAGACGACACCCGTGCTGTTGCTGACGGCCCGTGATGCCGTCGCAGACCGCGTTCGGGGTCTCGACAGCGGAGCGGATGATTATCTCATCAAGCCGTTTGAGCTGTCTGAACTCCTGGCGCGTCTGAGATCGCTGATTCGCCGGGCGGCGGGTCAAGCCACGGCCGAACTGGCGCTGGGAGAGGTCGTTCTCGACACGTCCGCGCGCCGGGTCACAAGAGACGGAGAACAGGTCCCTCTCACACCACGGGAGTACGCATTGTTGGAGCTGCTGGCACTCAATCGTGGTCGCATCGTGTCGCGAACGATGATCTACGATCACCTCTTCGACGAATCGGAAGACAGCCTGTCAAACCTTGTCGACGTGCATGTCTCCAACCTGCGGCGCAAGGTGGGTCGCGACTTCATCACGACGCGCCGTGGCCAGGGGTACATGATTGATGTCTGAAGCCCGCCACAAAATCGCCGAGCAAGTAGCATCCGACGGGGACATCACGTCGACGTCCCGACCGCGGGGTATCCGAAAGTCACTCCGCTGGAAGCTGCAGGCGTGGCAGGCGGCAATCCTCCTGACGGTGCTGGTCGTCTTTGGAATCTTGGTCAGCTATCTGCAACGGCGTAGCCACTTCCAGCAGGTCGATGCGGAACTCCAGCACATGGTTTACCTGGTAGAAACCGGGTTTCGCCCGGTCGACAGAGGACGATGGCAGCGTGGTAATCCACGACGCGAACCTGCATCGGATCCGCAACAGGTTTCTGACACCGACCAGGATCCGCCCGAGCAGGACGCTCCCGCGGTAACCGAGCCGGATTCCGTGGACGCGGAGGACGAGTCGACAAGCACGCCAACGAGAACCGGTCGACGCTTCTGGCGGCAGCCAGGAGATCGGTGGATTCCGCCCCGATTCGAGTTGCGCGAGGAAGTTCTCGAGTTGTTCGGCCCTGACGATCATGGAGGGTTCTACTTCGTTCTGTGGAGTAGCGACGGCAAGGTCCTCAGCTCGTCTGAAAACGCAGAGGATGTTCCTTTTCCCAATCTCGAACGGAAGGACGACTCAACGGAGATTGAACTGTTTCGCCAGCGCGGCGACTTCCGCGAGGTGATCCATGCGACGGCCTTTGGATCGAACGTACTCGTTGGCCGGTCCGTCGCACACGACTTCGCGATGGTCCAGGAATTCACCATGCTCCTCACGCTGGCAGGTGGAGTCGTCCTGGCAGTCGGCTTGTGCGGCGGGTGGTGGTTGGCGTCCCGCGCCATCCAGCCGATCGATGCGATCAGCGCAGCGGCGGAATCGATCTCGGCCGACAATCTCTCCGAGCGGATCGATCTGCAGGAAAACGACAGCGAACTAGGCCGGCTCGGAGCAGTTCTCAACTCGACATTCGCCCGCCTGGAGGAGGCCTTCGAACAGCAGGTCCGTTTCACCGCAGATGCGTCTCACGAACTCAGAACGCCTCTCGCCGTGCTGCTCTCGAAGACCGAAGTGACACTCTCTCGAAAGCGACCCCTGGAGGAATACCGCGAGGCACTGGAGACGTGCCACCGCGCCGGACTGCGGATGAAGGCATTGATTGAGGAATTGCTGACGCTGGCGCGAATCGATTCGGGCGAGCTTCAACTGCGCTGCGACCGGTTCGATCTGGCTTCGACAGCACGGGAACAGACCGAACTTGTCCGACCGCTTGCCGAAGTGAAGGGCATCGAGATTGACTGCGAATCGTCACCCACAGAAGTCGATGCCGACTCACAGCGTGTCGCACAGGTTCTCGTCAATCTCCTCACCAACGCACTGCATCACACTTCGGAAGGCGGCAAAGTCTCGGTCTGTGTCAGACAGGAGAACGGATCAGCGATCGTCAGCGTCACCGATACCGGCACGGGAATTCCCGATGACGATCTTCCGCGGATCTTTGATCGGTTCTACCGAGCCGACAAGAATCGATCCCGCGCCGACGGTGGCAGCGGACTGGGCCTCTCCATCTGTCGGACGCTGATCGAGGCCCACGGGGGATCCATCTCGGTCCAGAGCGAACGCGGCACAGGATCGACGTTTGAATTCCGCTTGCCACGCGAACTACCGGCATAGCCGTCCCGATTGCTGACGACCATTCAGGCAGACGATCAGATCGAAGCCATTGCCACCGCGCACACTCTCAACTGAGTATGGTCGAACGCGTATGGCAGAGGGCGCGTACTGAACTCGATCGCAATCGCCCCGGTTAGTCAGAGCCCGCCTCGATTCCGCCTGCAACTGAGTCGACTTGACGACACCTCATCGCTGGATTCAGCAGCCGTCCGCAGACGCCGGAACGCGCTTCGGTCGACAACGCCGGATGGATTTCCGTACACGCGCAATTCGCGTCGGGGAAAGT
>CALJUK010000084.1 GCA_937975745.1 uncultured Planctomycetaceae bacterium
ATACACAGCGGGGCGGTCGACCCATTAACTTCGACCGCTTCTACGCGACTCAGTTGGGTGGGAAGGCTTGCGAGCTGCTGCTGATGGAGAAGAACAACAGTGTGGCGACGTTGCAGTGGTCGCCCGAGGACGGCTTCACGCTCGGCTCCATTGTCGCTAACCACCTCAGTGACCGCTGGAACAAGATTCATCCTCGGCAGGTCCATCAGTCCTTTTACGATGCCCGGCGATTCCAACCGTCTCGGCTGGGAATGGAGTATTTGCGGCAGATTTTCACGGATGCGGTCAGTGACGGCGACGTGGAGGTCTTGCGGAAGAACCTCTTCAGCTTCGGGAATCTCACCACCCGTTACCAGAGCGTAAATATCGACATCCAAAGGCGGATGAAGTACCTCACCGGCGGCCCGATCCAGGGCGAGTAGTCACCTGATCCTGACTGCGGCATCCGCTGTGCTGCACCGCCAGCCCATCGAACAGGGCTGCACGGCTGGTGGCTTCGTTCTGTTGGCAAGCCCTATTTCGCAGGAAGGTCGGCCCAGAAGGCGTCGGCGGCGGCGGCCGGTTGCATCCCCATCCGCGGGGCGACTTCATGCTGTGGGACCATGGCGGCGGAGTCGGTCGACCTGGTCGGCTGCGGATACAGCAGGCCGGCTGCCAGTTTCTGCCGCAGATCGTTTTTCAACCGAATCTGCTGATTGGGCAGAGCCCCAGAGAACAGGACCACTTCGTTGACGACGTAACGGTTGGCTTCCCGGGTCAATTCGGCTTGGGCTCCCCACTGGGTGTCTCCAGCGGTAATCGTGGCTGTCTCGCCGTTAACGTGGATCGACGTGACCGGGGCGAGGACGTGGCCGGGGACATCGTAGCCGAAGTCCGGCAGCGTCCGAACCTGACGCCAGATCAAACGGTTGAAGTCGTCGCTGGATGTCCGCTGCAACTGGTCAATGTTGGCGATGTCATACCCGGCGGCAAAACTGTACAGACTGACGACGATTTCCATCGAGTCCTTGAACGAGTTCGGTCGATGGGGAATGGCCACAAGAATGTCGTCGATCAGGATTTCTCCATTCCAGTCACGGAGGATAAACGTGATGGCGTGTTGATTATTCACTGCGGTGACTTCAGTCACGGCTCCCTGAAACACGGTCGAGAGGATTTTGGGATTCCGCTGGTCGAACTCACTCATCGGCAGCAGTTGGAACATCGCCTGATCGATTCGTCCCCAGACTCGTCGGGTGAAGTCCGGTGTCGACGCCAGCCGGACGGTGGTCAAGTCGCGGTCAAACAACGCTTCGCTGAAGATCTGTGTCCCCGCCTGGGCAGTAAAGACGGCTGACAGTCGTTTCTGTTGCGAACCATCCAGTTAGTAGATCGTGACTTCGTCGACCAGATAGGGGGAAATGGACGTGGTGCTCTCATCTCCGTCTTTGCGGCGGAGATTTACCTTAAGGACCGAGTCTGAGGTCTGGACGACAAAGTCAGCCAGCGCGCCTCGCATCTCGACTTCGTAATCGAGGGAGGCCGCTTCGGAAGTCGCAAGCGTCACCTTCGAGAGGTCGGCAGGTGCCAGGCCTTTCTCGTAAAATTTTGGCGTGCATACCTGTTGCAGGCTCGTTTTGTCACTCACGGCAAATGCGTCCAGAAAGCTGACCGCAGAGACAATCGCCATGGAGTAACTCTTCACCGACGGAATCGAGTTCGCAGGATTACCCGCGTCAAAGGCGACGTCGCGGACTTTCCATTTGTCGTCGGTCAAGACCATCGAGACGATGATCGTACCATCACGCCGCGGAAGCCGCACGACAGCCACTTTGTCATCAAGCTGGGCGTCTGGCCGATAGCGGGCGGCTTTGCGTTCGGTCTGGACAATTTTCTGCGTCACCTGTGCCAGGTAGTTTGCTGGGAGGGCGGCGAGAACTTTCCGCAGGGGTTCTTCGGTCACTTCCAGCGTCTCGGCTCGGCTTCCCTTCTCCCAATGGTGCAGGAATTCGCGGACTGTCAGAAGCAGATCCATCTGCTCGGTAACAGATTTGGCTGCCGTCAGCCCTTCGCTGCGTTGTTTCATGTAGATGTCGTCGACGACCCACTTGCCGGTTTCTTCATTTCGGACAAGTTCGTACAGCAGTCGCCGCTTCCGTTCGCCAACCTCGACCGTCACATGTTTATGGTCTTTGTCGACATCGTCGACACTGACGACGGAAACCTTTCCGTCGGGAATCCGCAGGATCTGAAGGTCGTCGAGGGCGTGGGCGTCCCGCAGGGCCAATTGATCGAAGTTTGGCGAGCTGGATGCCTTGAGAGTGGGGAGATCCTGCTCCTTCAAAGCGTGCGCAAACAGCTCGATCGTACGCGTTTCGACGAAATGGGTACATCCGGAGGTGAGGCAGAGTGTGGTCATGATCCAGAACAGGACCGCCGGATTCCGCTTAGTCATCGTCGCCATCCTTGGCTGAATGTCAGACCCGTGGAGGAAGCTGATTTGTCGAGTGAGAGGGGATCGTGCGACCGTGGGAATCATTCCACGTTGGTCAAACGGTGCTTGTGCGAGAGGAATGGCCAGCTTTGCTTGGGAGGCACTGGAAGGAGACCATCCTCGCGACGGAGATTACGAGTGAACTGGGAGGGAGTATGGAGAGATGACGCCTTCTCGCAGATCCGACAAAATGCGTCAAGATCGGCTGGCAAGCTCCGCGAACCGCATGCCCGGGAACGCATTCTGCGGCCGTTCAGCAAACCTTCATGCTGCACTGCACTTTGGGCTTCGAGACTGGTCTTTTGCGAAATTGCCATTTTCGTATAATCGCGAGCCCCTTCGGTCGGCGTTCGTCCGGCCGGTCTGTGAATTGACTGACGCGCTCCGCAATTGCGGTTCGCGCCGCTGTCCCCATCTGAACGAGTCCTCTACGGTCTTATTGCTGCACGGAGTCCACAAGTGGGGCTGGCCGAGTTAAGGCCGCCGTGGCGGGCGTTCGTTCAATCGATCCGATCCATGAAGCCACCGTTCCTGTTGGCGAATTCGCGATACTGGCTGTTGGCTTTGGCGGCGGTCTTCCTGCCGCTCTCAGACGCCGACGCGGGGACGTCGTATCCCACGGTCGGGTTGCGGCTGGAGTGGAGCAGCGAGCAAGTGGTCGCTTGGACGCTGGAAGTGTCTGTTTCTGAGGGGGAGCTGCGGCCCGGCCGGTCGCTGTCAGCCGAGCCTGAGGATGCCGGGACCATCTGGTCGCAGGGAAAGCGACTGACGGTACAACGAACTTCGCCACGTCGGTATGACGGTGTTGAGTTCTTCGTATCCGCGGACCCGACTGCCGAACTGCGATTCGTGCTGCGCGATCCTCAGAAGGCAGCTTCAGTCGCGGTGCATAGTGTTCTGGTACGTGATGTCTTCGAAGACGCGGTTCGGATCGGTGGCGATGATTCCGACTACCGATTCTGGATCCATCGAATTCCGGGTGATGTCATCGGGCTTGAGATG
>CALJUK010000085.1 GCA_937975745.1 uncultured Planctomycetaceae bacterium
TTCAACCGCCGCGACACTCCCCCAGCGCCCCCGTTTTCAACCGCCGTCAACATCTATACGCCGCTGTTTGCGGGCGTCTTCTGGGACGTGCAGGATTATCCTCTGGAAGACATCGAACGAATCGAAGTCATCCGCGGTCCCGGCGCGACGGTATGGGGAGCCAATGCTGTCAACGGCGTGATCAACATCATCACAAAGAAGAGCAGCGATACACAGGGGCTCTATGTCAAAGCCGGAGGGGGATCTGAAGATCTCGGCTTTGGGACGGCTCGAATCGGTGGACAACTCGGTGAGGACGCCACCTTTCGTTTGTACGGTAAATGGTTCGAGCGAGACTCCGGGCTTGATGTCGATGGCAATGATGGCCACGACGACTGGCGCGTGGGTCGGGCAGGGTTCCGTGTCGATTGGGACCCACAAACCGACGATATCATCACCTTCCAGGGTGACTACTACGGTGGCGATGCAGGAAGCCAGAACACACTTCCCTCTCCCATGCCTCCGACTTTTACGCGGCAGATCAATGACAACCAGGACATCGAGGGCGGTAACCTTCTGTTCCGATTCACTCGAAAAATTGACGAGGACCAAGAGTGGTCGCTTCAGACGTACTACGATCGGACCGAACGCACCTTCGACAGCCTGGGATTGTTTGAGATTCGTGATACCTTCGACATTGATTTTCAACACCGTTTCCAGATAATCGACGATCACTCCCTGATCTGGGGGCTCGGGTATCGTGTCTCGTCCGACAAGATTTCCAGCGTTCCCGGAATCTTCGAGTTCACCCCGGGCGAACGCTCCATCGATCTCTATAGTGCGTTTCTCCAGGACGAAATCACCCTCGTCGACGACCTGTGGACCTTGACACTCGGTTCGAAGTTCCAGCACAACGATTTTACAGGCTTCGAAGTCCAACCAACGGCTCGTCTCCTGCATACACCGACCGAACGCCACTCGCTGTGGGCTTCTGTGTCGCGTGCCGTTCGTACTCCCTCGCGTGCCGAGAGTGATGTTTCGGCGCGACTGACTCCCATGATCGTCCCGCCCGGAATTCCAATCTATCCGGTCGCGATCGGAAACCCGGATCTCGCTTCCGAAGTACTTATCGCGTACGAAGCGGGCATCCGTGTCCAGCAAACAGAGTCTTTCTCGTGGGACCTCGCAGTGTTCTTCCACGACTACGACGACATCGTCGGTTCCGCAGCCGGCCCGACGATGATCGGAAGCCCACCGTTTCCTTACCCGTACATTCCCCTGACGGTGCAGAACGGCATCGAAGCGGAGAGTTACGGCTTCGAACTATTTGGAACGTACGAAGTCCAGGACGGCTGGACGGTTTCCGCGTCCTACAGCCTGCTGCGGATGTTGCTCCATACGGCCCCAGGTTTATCGGGGGGCGAGGCGGCTGAAGGAGAGAGCCCGCAGAACCAACTCTACATGCGATCGTCGTGGGATCTCACTCGGACGACCAAGTTCGACCTGATTGGTCGGTACACCGACAGTCTTTCCGCATTCAACGTACCCAGCTACTTCACAATGGATACCAGACTGGCATGGCGGCCAAGCGACCAAGTGGAAGTCGTCGTCATCGGCAAGAACCTGCTCGATGCCGCACAACCCGAATACGGCAATGATAGTTTTACTGGTAACGTCGCAACACAAACGCAACGAGAAGTCGTGGGAATGGTCGTGCTCCGCTATTAGCAGCGTCCTGCCAGTGGGCATTGTCGAGCGAGGACAACGGACCGTTGACACCTACAGCTTCCCTCGAATCGAATGCCGGGCCGGCGCGAACATGCTGAACACCGTTTCGACGATTTCTCACCCATACACAACATTCTTACGACAGCGAACATCGCCTTCACAACCACCAGTCACTTGGCTTGCACTCGTCAAGTGGCCGTCTGGTCTCCACCGCAAATCAGTTCATGCAACGAGTTCACTCCCTTGTCTTCGATCGCAGGCCCACTACCAACCGCACTTCGGAACTGTCTGGCGATGTGCGTGCTTGCGCTCGCCTGGATCACCGATGCTCGATCGCAGACCGCACCTACGGAAGTCATTGATGTCCAACAGGAGTTCAACGTCAAAGGCGCGTACCTGTATAGCTTCTCACGCTACGTAAAATGGCCCGAAAGCGCATTCGCGACAGACGACAACCCGTTT
>CALJUK010000086.1 GCA_937975745.1 uncultured Planctomycetaceae bacterium
GTCGCCGCTGCGTGGCCATCTTCGACCTCGAACGCGAAGTGGTGCGTTCGGCTGGACTGATAATGTTCGGGCACAAAGATTCCTGCCGGCCCGGAATTCTCGTGCTCCAGGATCAGGTGAATTTGCTGCGGACCGAGTTGGAACCATCGACCGGCAAAGTCGAAACCGGGGCGGTCGACTTGTTCCATCCCGAGCAGATCGACGTAGAACTTGCGGCTTCGTTCGAGGTCTTTGACCACCAGAGTGATATGATCGAACGCCTTGACCTGTAGTGGTGCAATCTCGTTCGCCGTCATGGCGATCCTCCGCGGTGTTGTGAAACGGGATTCAGTTCGATTCCTGTTCCGGGTCGCCGACATCAACCTGAGACCAGTCGATCTGTTTGCTTTCCTGTCGGAGTCGTTCGATTAACGCACGTGCCCGGTCGGCGTCAGCGTCGTGGACCAATAGTTCGTAGTTGCCTGCGATTCCCACGCGAAAATCTGCCGCAGCGCCCGATGATTTGACGACTTCGATTCCTTCGCCTGCGAGGGCTGCACAGATCGCAACCGCTTCCGCCTCGGACGTGACACGCGCAATGACGTGAGCCGGCAGATGGGGCGTATTCATGAGTTAGTTCCTTCGATTGGACGGGAGGCTACGCAGAGGCCATTCAGTCCTGGCTCAGCTGGCGGCTGCCACAATCGACTCGCCTACCTGCCAGTCGGCACCGTCACGAATGATTCGGCGATAAAGAGTGTCCCGTTCGACAGGGATGCGACCCGCTTCGGAGATTAATCGGTGGAGTTGTTCGACCGGCATTCCCTGGGGCGTGGTTGCGCCCGCGTCGTGATAAATGATCTCGTGAACGACTGTGCCATCAATGTCGTCGGCACCAAAACTCAGCGCGATCTGTGCCGTCTTTTCGCCCAGCATAATCCAGTAGGCCTTGATGTGATCGAAGTTGTCGAGCATCAGCCGTGACACGGCGATCATCTTCAGATCCATCCGCCCGGTCGGCTTGGAGATGTGCGACATGCCGGTATTTTCCGGATGAAACGCCAATGGGATGAACGTCTGGAATCCGCCAGTTTCGTCCTGCAATGCCCGCAACTGGCAGAGATGGTCAATGCGATGCCGCGGTTCTTCGATGTGGCCGTAGAGCATTGTGGCGTTGGACCGCAGCCCCAGTTCGTGTGCCTCGCGATGAATCTGCAACCACGAGCCGGAATCTGCTTTGTGTTCGCAGATTTTGCCGCGGACTTCGGGGTCAAAAATTTCGGCCCCGCCTCCCGGCATGCTTCCGAGGCCTGCTTCGATCATCTGTTCCAGAATCCGGCGGGTTGGCTGCTTGGTGAGGAAGCTGAACCAGGCGATCTCGACCGGCGTCCACGCCTTGATGTGGATGCGGGATGACGTTTCGCGAATGGTCCGAATCACATCGAGATACCAGTCGAGGTTCTTCTGGTGATGCAGCCCACCGACAACGTGGATTTCGGTCGCACCCTGTTGCTCGGCCTCAATGACCCGATTGCGAATCCCCTCTGCGTCGAAAGTGTAGGCCTTTTCGGCTTTCAGGTCCGCTCGAAATGCGCAGAACGTGCAGCGGTAGACGCAGACGTTTGTCGGGTTAAGGTGGATGTTGGTGTTGTAGTACGCGAAGTTGGAGTTCTTCCGCTCGCGGACCAGGTTGGCCCATCGGCCGAGAGTCAGCAGATCGACCGACTCTTCGAGAAACACGCCATCCTCGAAGGACAGCCGCTCGCCCGCCTCGATTTTCTCCGCCAACTCAGCGATGCGTGGATTTGCAGTCGAACTTGTCGTGGCCGTGCTCATCGTGGCTGTTTCTGACAAAGGGATGGTTCCGGACCCGCCGGGCCGCATGCGATACCAGAGAACGATCTCGGCAGTGCCGAACCACTGAGACCCCCGAATTTTAGTCGACGAGAGTGTCACAGGCCACCCAGACGCCGTTTGGACGATGGGTGTTGCGACACCGCAGCTCTTCGAGCGGCGAAATTCAAACATGGTGCGGGCGTGTCACGGGCTCGACTCGTCAAGCCACACACACACACACACTTCAAACCACACGCAGCTCAAGCCCGGAGAAGGCCTTCAACCAGGTGGGAGCAGCCACAAGTCAACGAGCCCCACCGCCAGCAGGCCAAGGCTGATGATCGCGTTGACGTTGAAAAACGCGAGATTGACGCGTGAGAGGTCATCTGGCCGAACCAGCGAATGTTCATACGCCAGCAGCAGCGCGACGACGACGACTCCGACCAGCAGGACGATTCCCAGGCCCGATGTCCACCAAAAACCGAACAGGCTGACGACCGCGAACAGATGGCTGATGGCCGCCAGTCTGAGTGCCCGAGCAATTCCGAACCGGGCCGGAATGCTGTGCAGGCCGTTCCGGCGGTCGAAATCGGCATCCTGGCAGGCGTAGATCAGGTCGAAACCACCGACCCAGAAGAAGACCATCCCAGCCAGGAGAAGCGGAGCCGCTTGAATGTTCCCCCGGACCGCGATCCAGGCGGCAACCGGTGAGAACGCCAACGCGGCCGACAGCCAGTAATGGCAGAGGCTGGTCCACCGTTTCGCGTAGGAGTATCCCAACAGAAACAGAAGTACGGGGATCGAAAGCAGCAGCGGCAGACGGTTCGGTAGAAACAAGACAGTCGAGGCGACGAAGCCGACGCTGCAAACGAGCGTAAAACCCGCCACGAACGGGACCGTCAAGAGTCCCGCCGGAAGGTGACGATCGGTTGTCCGCGGATTCCGCGAGTCGCTGTCCCGGTCGGCAATTCGGTTAAATGCCATCGCCGCCGAACGGGCAAACACCATACAGGCCACAATGCCGAGCAACTCCCGCCAGCGAAACGGCTCGGTCCGGCTTTCCCAGGCCAGCGCAGCCGACAACAGGGCAAACGGAATCGCGAAGACAGTGTGGCTGAAGCGGATCAGCTCCAGTAGATGTTTTGTTCGCGTGATGACGGCCAGGCCTGACACGCGGCACCTCGCTGACGGAAAGTGACGGAAGACGACGGGCCGATGCCGATCTGTCGTGCAGGTACGGCCGCTGTCCCGGGTTCGATGAGGGATTATAGCCGCCCCACAAGGAGATGCCACGCCAACGCCAGTCACGGTTGCCGTCCATTTCGGCGACCGTGGGCATTCTGGACCGTGGGCATTCTGGACCGTGGAATTAGTCCAGCAAAGTCCCCGAACGGGAAATGTGCTCGCGCCAGCGCCGAATGGCAAGTCTTCGGCTGGCAGCCGACGCGTTTGCCCGAAAGTCCATTGTCCGTCCCGTGAACTTTTCCAGGTCATGAATCACAACCTGTCGAATGGCGACGTTGGTGTGATCGAGCCAGTCGACCAGTTGCTGTGATTTGGCCGGGACCCGCAGGTCCTCTTCGGAGTAGCCCCACAAAAGTTCGTACAGCACTGGGACGTCGTCAGCCGGATACCGCTTGCGGAGTTCGAGTCGGAGTGCCTCTGCGCTCTCGGGCTGCTGTGCCAGCCACAAGCGAAGTCCCTTGATGGCGGCTCGGCGTGTTTCCTCGTGATCCAGATTTCCCAGGGCAGCGACCAGCGGTCCGTACTGTTGGGTGACGGCCAGAGTCTCTGTTGCGTACTGCGAAAGTGTCGGGTCTGGGCTGTCCACGATCGGGCCGATCGACAACGCGATGTTCTGTTCGGGATCGAATTCCCGCTCGAAGACCGCCGCATAACGGCGTTCGGTTCGTGTCGGCTGCCGATCGGCCGCCAGCCAACTCGGATACCCACCGGAAAATTGGACCACGGATGTTCCCAACGCGTCGGCCTCCCGGACCGAGGGTGTTAGCGGCATCCACTCGCCAGCGTTGATGACGCGGACTCGTCCGTCGGCATCGGCAAATCGAATTGCGCCCGTGCGGACATACAGACCACCCTGGTAGCGATCGGGCGCCGGTGGCTGCTCGAACTTACGGGGAGGTGTCGGCGCAACTTCGACGCCGCAGACTGTCTCGGGAGTCAGCAATTCCAGACGCCACAGATCGTCGCCGATCGCCACTGCCAGGACAGTCCCTCCTTCGACGACCATGGGATCGTTCAACTGGAGAATCAGATGGCCCTGTCCGATCTCGAATCCGAAATCTCCTGCGGCCGAGGGGGCCATGTAACGCACTCGCGTTCCCCCGAGCAGAGTTGCCAGGATATTCCGTTCCGCGACTTCAATGTCGGCATCGTAGGGTTGCGGGCACGCATACCAGCGGCCGGCTTGCAATTGAGATTGCCGGGGCTGCAGGTACCAATCCTTCGAGACCGTGTCCTCACGCAGCACGATTGAATCGGCCGACACGACCTTGGCGGCCAATGCCGGCAACATGGGAGCAGGGTCGGCAGGAACCGGTTCTGCAGCCGGCTTTGGCTTCGCCGCATCCGGCATTGTCGTCGCGGGCTTCGCCGCCGTTGTGGGACCGGCTGGTTTGGCCTCCGACGGGGGTGAACCACTGGCTGCGGGACCGGTTGGCTCGGTGGTCGCGGTTGTCTGAGGAACGGTTTCCGGTTCGTCCGCCGGAGGCTGCGGATCGAGTCCGGTCGGAAGCTTGGCAACCGTTTCGCCGGGCTCTGTCAGTGAATCATTTCCCTCGGCCTGACGGAATGCATCGGCCGCGGCAGCCAGTTGCATCTCACCCCCAGACTCGGAAGCTGCGGCCTGCTCGTTGCCCTCCGGTACAGACGGGAGTGGTTCCGCGGATCGGTCTCGGACTGCCTGCATATCTTCCTGATCGCCCAAATCGCTGGTCACATTTTGCATGAGGCTCGAGGGCGAGAACGACGGATCGATGGCGAACAATCCAACCCAGGCCAGCAGAACAACCACAATGGAAGCCGTCGGGAGGGCTCGCCGCCAGAATGGTGTCGGCTTGAGGTAGTCTGGAATGGACCGGCGAAACGCGTCGTCACTGGATCCGTTCATGGAGCCATCCAAGGTGTCCTCGCCCGTCCACTGCTGCTCGTCGGCAATTCCGCCCAGTGGAGCGGACGCGAGTGGTGAGACCTCTGCCACTGCTGCCGCTTCTGCAGCGGATTGCCCGTTTCCGCCGGTCTCGCTGGGTTGCGGCGCGACGACGGCCTTCGGTGCTGTTTCCGTCAGTCCGTACATCCGCTGGCGGCAATGCGGTGGGACATCGACCGGTTCTCCAAGGACCAGTGTCAGGATCTGATGGCAGGCGGCGACTTCGGCCAGGTGTACGTCCGATTCGAGACACGTCTTCTCGACGTCGGCGATTTCGGCGGGCGGCAAAGTGTTGTCGAGATACTCGGCGACTTTGTTGACATCGATGCCGTCTTTGTCCGTTGTCAAGTCGGGTGCCGTCAACCGCCGTCGCCGCATGACTTCGCGGATCTGTTCGACCAATGACTTGGCGACACTGCTTTCTTCGATCTTCTGACCGATTTCTCGGGCGTGGGCCGGATCGAGAATGTCGTCCAGGTAGGCCAGCAGCGATCGGAGTGTCAGTCGCATGATTGTCGTTCCGCAGAAGGAAGGCGTGGGATCCGGACCGCGAATCTCGTGGTCCATCTCTAACAGTGCCGATTCACGCCCGATTTCGTACAGATTCTTTAGAAATTGCCCCGTTTTTGTAAAACATTCATCGAAATCAAGGTTCGCGGGGCCGCGACCAATGTCGATGTGGTGGTCCGCAAATTGAGACTCGAATTACAAAGATGTAATTGAGGAGGAGGGACCGCGGATTTACAATAGGAAGAGTGTCCCCTCAGGCCCATGCCGTGCCGACAGTGTGAATCCTCCCTGAACAGATCCTCCTGTACTCGATGAGTAGATCGTTCCGATGCCCGATTTCGCTGCCTTGTTCTCTCCGGTGCGGGTCATTGCCCCCGGCCGGTTTGCCCGGTCGCTATCCATCGCTCTGTTGGTCATGTCGGTTGGAATGTCGGCCGACGGGTTCCGCCCGCAGACTGGCGGAGCAGACAACGAACGAATCAACCGCCGACAGCTGGACTTTTTCGAGCGGAAGATCCGTCCGGTCCTGGTGGAACATTGCTACAAGTGCCATGCCGCCGACTCGAAAGAGTTGGGCGGCGAACTGCGTGTCGATACACGCGATGCGATCCGACGTGGTGGCGTCAGCGGTCCGGCCATCGTTCCGGGAAACCTCAACGAGAGCCTGCTGATCGATGCACTGGATTTCAACGGGTTGGAAATGCCTCCCAGCGGACAGCTTCCGGCAGAGGTGATTGCCGACTTCAAACGCTGGGTGCGGATGGGGGCTCCCGATCCGCGCGAGTCGAATGCGTCAACGCCGGCTGCGGCCCCCAAGCTGACCGACACTGCCCAGCCGGAACTGTGGTCACTGCAACCGCTGTCAGACGTCCCGCCACCAAAGGTGCAGGCGACTGACTGGCCGGTCGGAGTCGTCGATCAGTTTGTGTTGCATCGTTTGGAAGCGAAGGGCCTCAAACCGGTGGGGGATGCGCGGCCGGAAGTTCTATTGCGCCGGTTAAGCTTCGACTTGGTCGGCCTTCCACCAACACCGGAAGATTTGAAACGGTTCGGGACGGACTTCTCGCCCCAATCCTATTCTGCGTACGTCGATCAGCTGCTGGCTTCTCCGCAATATGGTGAACGTTGGGGGCGGCATTGGCTGGATGTCGTTCGCTACGCGGAGTCCGCTGGAGGAAGCCGCGACGTCTTGATGCCGCACGCCTGGCGATACCGCGATTACGTCATTGATGCGCTCAATCAGGATCTCCCCTTCGATCGCTTCATGACCGAACAGATTGCCGGCGACCTGCTGCCAGCCGATACCTCGGCCGAGGCAACTCGCCTGCAGGTGGCGACCGGGATGTTGGCGATCGGGCAGAAGTCGCTGAACGGCGGCAATATTCAGATGGACGTGATCGACGACCAGATTGATGTGGTGACCCGCGCGTTTATGGGACTGACCGCTGGCTGCGCCCGCTGCCACGATCACAAGTTCGATCCGATACCCACTCGCGATTATTATTCTCTGGCCGGAATCTTTCGCAGCACCGAAACGTATTTCGGTGGCGACACAAATCGTCCGAAAAATGCCGCCGAAATGGTGGATGTGTACCTGTTGATCGGTGACGAGGCGGAGACCCGAACCACCGAATTGCAGCAGGCTGGCAAGCAGATCAAGAAGCTGGGAGACGATCGTAAGAAGCTGCTTTCATCGGTCAAAGGAGCCACCAAGAAACTTCCCAAGGATTGGAAAGAACAGGTCGAATCGCTGGCTGCCGTCGAGGCCAGTGAACTGACCGAGAATCAGCAGAAACTGCTCAAACAGGTCGAGAAGGTTTCGCAGTGGCAGTCCGAGATGCAGGCAATCGAGGAGCGGATGGAAGCTATTCAGGGGCTGCTGAAGCAGGACTATGACTATGCGGTTGGCGTTCGGGAGAAGGACAACATCCAGGACTGCCGTCTGCACGTCCGGGGGGATCCCAAGAACCTGGGGGACCCGATCCCACGAGGTTTTCTGACGTGTGTCTCGCTGAGTGAATCGGTTGAAATCGACGCGTCGGGAAGTGGCCGTTTGGAACTGGCCCGCTGGATCGCCCATCCCGAAAATCCCTTGACGGCCCGAGTCGCTGCGAACCGCGTCTGGCAGCACTTGTTTGGGGCAGGTCTCGTTCCAACCGTCGATAACTTTGGCAGCACCGGTTTGCCGCCGACACATCCAGAATTGCTCGACTATCTCGCCCGACGGCTGAAAGAACAGGGCTGGTCGATGAAAGCATTGATCCGCGAACTGGTCATGTCACGCACCTATCGGCTTTCGAGTGATTACGACGCCCACGCCTACGAGGTTGACCCGGCCAATGCGTTGCTGTGGCGAATGAGTCGACGAAGACTGGAAGCCGAAGCGATCCGGGACGCAATGCTGTTTGCTTCGGGCGAGTTGAATCTGTCCCGTCCACAAGGTTCGTTGTTGATGCAGATTGGCGAGGGGGAAGTCGGACGCAACATCAAAACGGCTGTCCTGGCTCAGCCTTATCCCTATCGCAGCGTCTACCTGCCCATTATTCGCGGGATTGTTCCCGAGATGCTGAAGCTCTTCGACTTTCCCGAACCGAGCAACATTCAGGGACAGCGCGACGCCAGCAACATTCCCGCTCAATCGCTGTTCCTGATGAATAGCCCGTTCGTTGTCGAGCAATCGCTGGGACTGGCAAAACACGTTCTCGAGTCGGCCGACAGCGACCGGGAACGGGTTGCTGTGGCCTTCGAACGGGTACTCAGTCGTGAACCGTCTCCCGCAGAAATCGACCGCATGCTGGCTTTCCGAGAAACATGCGAAGTTGAGTTGACCTCGGCCGAACCTGACTCTCAACAGCGGATGCAGAAGGCCTGGGCGAATGTTGTCCAGGTCCTTTTTGCGTCGGCAGAATTTCGATACATCGATTGAACGGCGATGCTGTTCGCTGCGTTGGCAATACCGGCCCTGTCACCACGTTGGTTCTGTGGTGAATTCTGATTGGGGATACCTGCATGACTGCTTTCCGTGACGACTCGTCCAATTGTCACCCGGCTGATTCGTACGCCTTAGGCCGGCGGGAGATGCTTCGCTCGGCTGCCTGCGGAATCGGCTATCTCGCGTTGGCCAATCTCTGCAACGAATCGCAGGCTGCCCAATATCGCGGCCCGCTGGAACCCAAGCAGCCCCACCATCGGCCAACCGCCAAGCGAATGATTTTCCTGCACATGCGGGGTGGTCCGGCATCGATGGACACGTTCGAGTACAAGCCGGAACTCAATGCGCAGGACGGCAAAGACGCGCGGGCCAAGGGACGCAAACTGGTTTCCAGCCGCTGGAAGTGGGCCAAACGGGGCGAAAGTGGATTGTGGGTCTCGGATCTCGTCCCGCACATGGCCGCACACGCGGATGAGTTATGCGTATTGGCCGGCATGCATACCGATATCTCGAACCACACTCCGGCGATGTTGCATCTGCATACGGGCAATTTCGTTTTTACGCGGCCCAGTATGGGCGCCTGGCTGGTGTATGGCCTGGGAACCGACAACCAGAATCTGCCCGGTTTCGTCAGTATGTGTCCGCCGCTCATCAACGGCGGCAGTAAGAACTACGGTGCCGCGTTCCTGCCGGCCGTTTACCAGGGGACCCCGGTCGGTGATATCAAGACGCCAATTAAGAACGCTCAGATTGGCAATCTTCGTAATCCGAATCTCAGCCAGAAGTTGCAGCGGGAACAGCTCGACCTGGTTCAGACATTCAATCGAGACTTGTCCGAACGGGATCCAGCCGATACGCAACTGGAGGGCGTGATCGAATCGTACGAACTCGCTTTCCGCATGCAGTCGACATTGCCGGGCGTCATGGATCTCTCGCAGGAAACGAAAGCCACTTTGGATGCCTACGGAATCGGTGAAAAGAAGCCGACCGACAACTTCGGCCGTCAGTGTTTGCTCGCGCGGCGGATGATTGAATCGGGCGTCAGACACGTCGAAGTCTGTGACGAATTCTGGGACCAGCATAAGAAGCTGAAGTCCGGTCACGAAACGCGAGCCCGCGCGACAGACCAGCCGATCGGTGCTCTGCTGGGTGACCTTAAGCAGCGGGGCCTGCTCGACGAGACGCTCGTATTATGGGGAGGCGAATTCGGACGAACGCCCGACACGCGGGAAAGCAATCTTGACGGTCGCGATCACAACGCAAACGGTTATTGCATGTGGTTAGCTGGCGGTGGCGTGAAACGGGGAACCATTTACGGCGCCACGGACGAACTCGGTTACAAGGCCGTCGAGAATCGTGTTCACCTGCACGACCTGCACGCGACCATTCTGCACCTGATGGGATTGGACCACAAGCGGTTGACATACCGCTATGCGGGCCGCGATTTTCGACTGACCGACGTCCATGGCAATGTGGTCCACGACATCATCGCATAGCGCGTGCCGACGCGTGACCCCGCCTCGGTTTCCGCGCTCAGACGCGAGTCCTTGTGCTGAGTGTGAGTCCGTTTGGTCGGGTAGACCGCTAAGCTTGAGTCGTGGAAACCAGTTCGGTTCCGACCCTACGAATCGTTACAGCAGCGTGAGGCCGGGGGGGCCGGGCGGAAGCCGCATCAACCCATTCGCGGCAACCGAGAAGCCCACGCCTACGATGTTCAGGGCGTCCGCAAAACCGACTTCGCCATCCTGGAGCCCCTGATACGCTGTTGCGATGCCTCCAACGATGTCAGCTCCTTCCCAGGCGACGACAGCCGCGTTGGTCCAGAACTTGCCGCAGGCCACCATTCCACCGGCGCCGAGACTGATTGCGGCGCTGCCGACTGCCCCTCCGATTTGTCCGGCGATATTCCCGTAGCCGTAGGCTGCATCGTGGCCGAACTGCGGGCCGAATGAATCGCACCTCTTCCGCGTTGGAATTGCTGTGGGAAGCGAACAAGTCTCCTTGGTGAATGAACCGGGCAATGTTGGACGCTGCTTCATTTTCGACTTCCGCTCAGCAACGGTGTCGATTCCAATGCGCACGAATACACCGAAGGTTGACGGTGGCACTGAGTGCGTCTAAATGTAGAGAGCAATCTAAATACAGTTGTATCTTTCCTGTTCGAAATGTG
This sequence comes from uncultured Planctomycetaceae bacterium, assembly GCA_937975745.1. GTDB lineage: Bacteria > Planctomycetota > Planctomycetia > Planctomycetales > Planctomycetaceae > CALJUK01. Next base: position 10,597 of record CALJUK010000086.1, read on the forward strand.
GGGTTCGATTGCATGGCAACGATTACGGTTCGACAAACGGCAGAGGACCTGGGCGGAGATCTGCCCGCGCCGACGACAGCCAAGACGATTGCTGTGATTGAGGCTGTCGGAAGGAAAGCTGGAGGATTGACTCAGGCGGAATTGGTTCAGCAGACAGGGTGCTCGGCGAACTTAGTGTTTCGCGTGCTGAGTACGCTGGTCACGCTGGGCTACATGAATCGACAGGAAGAAGATCGGCGTTATGTGCTGACCAGTCGTTTGCTCGAAAACTGTCAGCCCCGGTCAACGGACAAAAGCCTGGTGCTCTGCGCGCATGCGGCCATGCAATGGTTGCGGGATCAATCGCGGGAAACCGTGCAGCTCATGATCCGTGCCGGAAACAAGGGGCTTGTTCTGGAACAGGTGTTGGGACTGGAAGCGGTGCAGGTGATGGGGCGTGTGGGGATGCAAGTCCCGCTTTACTCATGTGCGCCCGGTAAGGCAATTCTGGCGGCGCTATCCGAGGATGAGCTGGAGCAGTGGCTGGCAGCAACGGAGCTGAAGTCGTTTACAGAAAACACCAAAGCCACTCGCGCGGCACTACTGGATGATCTGCAACGGATTCGACAGCGAGGCTATTCCGAAGACAGGGAAGAGGGAATCGAAGGGATTCGCTGTGTCGCCGCACCTATCCTCGATGTTTACCAACGACCGGTGGGAGCCCTCACCGTCATGTCGCCGACCAAGCGGCTGCCTCAGAGGCGATTTCCTGAAATTGGCGATTGGTGTAGTCAAGCCGCGGAGCGCGTTCGTAAGGAGCTCTTGTCATGACAAAGGAACTTCGAGATATGCGAGCGAACGCAGTTGCGGCAGTTGCTACGGTCGCCAGACGGCGGGCTGTGAGAATCCACGCGCTGGCGAACGATGTGACAGGGCCTTTCCCTACTGCCGTGGTGGAATTCGCCTGCATTCCCTCGCCGAAAGGGAATTCTCGCGAGTTCCACTACGGAGCTTTCCGTCTTGCGAAACTCTGGCTCGTCTTGTTCGTTATCGCAACAGCGAGCCTTGCGCCACTTCGGGCGCACGCGGTTGACTTTGACAAAGAGATTGCTCCGATTCTGGTGTCCCACTGTCTGGAGTGTCATCGCGGGGACGAACCGGAAGGTGGACTGAATCTGACCGAACTGGCGCTGGTGAAGAAGGGTGGCGACAGCGGAGCGGCGATCGTCGTCGGGAAAGCCGCCGACAGTCTGCTATGGCAAAGGGTGAGTTCGGATGAAATGCCTCCGAAACATCCACTCAGGACCACAGAGAAACAGACGCTCAAAACGTGGATTGATGAAGGAGCCGGATGGGGCAATGCCACTCTGGATTTGTTCTCCATCTCAACGGACAGCCGGGCCGGTCGCGACTGGTGGTCGCTGCAGCCTCTGCGCCACGTATCACCGCCGGAGATCGAGTCAGAATGGGGCCGCAACGCAATTGACACGTTTGTTCAGAAGCGGTTGCAGATAAGGGGGTTACAGCCGTCTCCGGAAGCCGCTCCGCGCAGCCTGATCCGACGCGTCTATTTCGACCTGATTGGACTGCCGCCAACCCCAGAACAGGTTGCCGCCTTTGTGGCTGATCCATCGGAAGTCGCCTACCAGAAAGTCGTTGACGAGCTGTTGGAGTCGCATCACTACGGCGAGCGATGGGGGCGACACTGGCTGGATGTGGTTCGCTTTGGCGAGAGCAATGGCTTTGAACGTAATTTTCAGCGTGAAAATGCGTGGCACTATCGCGATTGGGTGATCAACGCGTTCAATGCGGATATGCCCTACGACAAGTTCGTCCGCATGCAGCTTATTGGGGATCAGCTTGTCGGTGGGATTGAGGGCGCCGCTGCAACAGGCTTCTGGGTTGCCGGCGTACACAATACGACTGTGGGTGGCAGCAAACGGATGAAGCAGTTGGCAAGACAGGATGAAATTGAAGAAGTGCTCGCCACACTCGGGCAGACCTTTGTCGGACTGACTTTTAATTGTAGCCGTTGCCACGATCACAAGTTCGATCCGATCACGCAGACGGAATATTATCAACTGGCGTCGACTATTTCCGGACTTGGCTATGGCGATCGTGACATTCCCAGACCGGACGAACAAGCCCGGCTGGCTCAGCTCGATCAGCAGCTCGCACAACTGCGGACGGAACTTGCCGCGATCGACAAAGCCGCACGCGACAAAATCATTGCCACACGAGACAGCGGACAGGCGGAAGCTCCCGAGCCACCCGCAGCGTTGGCGCGATGGGACTTCGATCGCGACCTGAGCGATTCCGTCGGTGCCCTGCACGGCACGGCTCAGGGGGATGCCCGCATCGAGAACGGTGCGTTGATCCTCGACGGCACGAGCTTTGTGGGAACACCTCCGCTGTCAGCGGATATCTCCGAGAAGACTCTGGAAGTATGGGTCCAGCTGGACAACGTCGATCAGCGTGGTGGCGCAGCCATTTCTATTGAAAGTCGCAATGGTGGTGTCTTTGATGCCGTCGTGTTCGGCGAACGTGAGCCAATGCGTTGGATGGCTGGCAGCAACGGTTTTGTACGGACTGATTCGTTTGGTGGTTCCACGGAAGCGGATGCACTCGAACGGCCGGTTCATGTCGCGATCGTCTATCAGAAAGACGGTACAATCATCGGTTACCGCGACGGGCTGGCGCACGGTCGTCCGATTCGCAAATCGGGACTCCAGCCATTCAAGGCGGAAGAAACGGAAATCCTGTTTGGTCTTCGACACAAACCGCCCGGTGGGAACCGATTCCTGAAAGGCAGAATTCACAGTGCGGCCTTCTATGATCGAGCCCTGTCGCCAGACGAAATCGCCGCCTCGGCAGGTAATGCGCCCGGGTATGTTTCCGAAGGTCAACTTGTGGCGTCGCTGGACAAAGTCCAGCTCGAACATCGAGTTTCGTTGAAAACACGGATCGGGGAATTGGAAGAGACCCGCGAGCAGCAAGTCGCGAAGGCCAAGGAGAAGGTTTTCACGCTAACGGCCGGCAAGGGTGAAACCACCCATGTGTTGCTGCGAGGCGACCCGGACAGCGTCGGCGACGTTGTTGCCCCCGCGACCACGGCTGCCATTACTGGGCTTTCAGCTGATTTTGGACTCGCTCCGGACGCTCCGGAGGCTGAGCGTCGCCTGAAGCTGGCGGAGTGGGTTACGCATGAGGACAACGCGTTGTTTGTACGCGTGATAACCAATCGTGTGTGGCACTATCATTTTGGCACAGGCATTGTCGACACGCCCAATGATTTTGGTTTCAACGGCGGACGTCCAAGTCATCCGGAATTGCTCGAATACCTCGCGAGTCAGTTTCGCGCCGATGGTTACAGGCTGAAGCCACTACACCGACTGATCATGACTTCCAGCACGTACCGACAGGCGACCCAGGGGCGGTCCAAAGTCGAGTGGCAGCAAGCTGTGGAAAAAGACGCTGGCAATCGCTTTTTGTGGCGCGCCAATGTTCGACGACTGGAGGCGGAAGCGTTGCGTGATGCGATGCTGGCTGTCGCTGGAAAGTTGAACCGGGCCGCAGGTGGCCCGAGTTTCAAAGATGTGTCGATCACGCTGAATAACGGCACGACCTACTACTCCCCGGTCGATGTGGATGGCCCGGAATTTTTCCGGCGAACCGTTTATCGCTTCAACCCGCGCGGCAGCCGCAGCGCGCTGCTCGATACATTCGACTGCCCGGACCCGGCAACGATGGCCCCGCGCCGCGCAGTGACCACGACGCCGCTTCAGTCGCTGAGTCTGATGAATAATGCACTTGTCGTCCGAATGTCGGACTACTTTGCCAGTCGGGTCCGAGAGGAAGCCGGCAACGACGTTTCGCGACAGATCACCCGTGCCTGGCAACTGGCCGTCGCCCGAGACCCCAGCGAGTCGGAACGGACACTCTCGGAGCGACTGGTCAACGGACACAGCCTGTCGGCGCTGTGCCGTGGACTGTTCAACATCAACGAGTTTGTCGTCATTGAGTAACGGCAAGTAAGTGGATGGTGGACTGGGGTGTCGGCGAAGACTGGGTGAATCGGTGTGGTCATGTCCCTCGCTGACGCATTGGGTAAGCCAAGTCTGCTTCATGGAAAGACTGGAATCGCCGTGAACAATACAAACATTCTCGGTCGGCGTGACTTCTTTTGCTGGGGCGTTAACGGACTGGGTGCGACAGCTCTCGCCTCGCTTCTGGCTCGTGAATCCCTTTCCGCTGCGGATGAATCCTCACAGCCTCAGCCGAAAGCGAAACGTGCGATTCACATTTGTCTGGTTGGTGGCTTAAGTCACCTCGATTCGTTCGACTACAAACCAGAACTCAAGAAGCTGCACGGTAAGTCACTGCAAACAGAGGAGCAGCCGGACATTTTCTTCGGCAAGGTTGGACAATTGCGTCAGCCAGACTGGGAATTCAAGCCGCGTGGCAACAGCGGTCTGATGATCTCGGATATGTTTCCACACATCGCAGAACTGGCTGACGACCTGACAGTGCTGCGGAGCATGGAATCGAAGTCGGCAAATCATACGCCTGCGCTGTTTCTGGCCAACAGCGGCTTTGAGTTCAACGGTTTTCCGTCCATGGGAAGCTGGATCTCCTATGGCATGGGACTCGCCAACGAATCGCTGCCGGCCTATGTCGTGCTCAACGACGAACGAGGGGCACCCAACACCGGGGCATCGACATGGAGTAGTGCGTTTCTGCCGTCGAACCATCAGGGTGTCGTTCTGGGCGGAGGCAAGCAGCCGGTGCGCGACCTGTTTCCTCCCGGAAATCTTAGTGCGGAGACCGACGCAGCCACACGCCAGTTCATTCAAGCGGTCAATCGGCAGCATGTGGAACGTGGCGGACTGGACGAGGCGCTGACGGCTCGTCTGCGAAGTTACGAGCTGGCGGCAAAGATGCAGACATCCATTCCTGATGTCAGCAGTTTTGCCGACGAATCGGCGTCCACGCAGAAGTCTTATGGCATCCACGATCAGCCGACTGCCGACATGGGGCGTCGCTGCCTGCTCGGCCGCCGACTGCTCGAGCAGGGCGTGCGCTTCGTGCAGCTGTTCTCCGGCGGACCCATCGCCGGAAGTCCCCGAGCAAGCTGGGACGCACACGAGAATGTGAAAGACAATCACACGCTGGAAGCCCGTCGCATCGACCAGCCGGTGGCGGCATTACTGAAGGACCTCAAACAGCGCGGCATGTTAGATGACACACTCGTGCTGTTCACGACAGAATTCGGACGCACACCGTTTGCTCAGTCCGCTGCCGATCAGGTCGGTCCCGGCCGGGATCACAATCGTTATGGCTTCAGCTGCTGGATGGCTGGAGCCGGATTGAAGCCGGGTTTTGCATTTGGTAACACCGAT
>CALJUK010000087.1 GCA_937975745.1 uncultured Planctomycetaceae bacterium
CACATCGATTGGCAGGGTGGCTGAATCCCTGATAAATCGCAGGGCTTTTGCCAGGTCGGAATCTTCGAAGGCCACGGTTTCGGTTGACCTTCTCGCGACCACTCGGGCAGGTGGCACACGCTGAACTGGGCTCGCAAGTGCCTGTCCCTTCAAGAGGAGATCGAGTGCTGCGGCAGCCTCATAGCCCACCCTGTGCGGATCGGGGTCGATACACGAGAGCGAGGGATTGGAGATCGTCGAAAGGAGAGGATCGTCCTCGCCGCACAGGATCGCCACCGATTCAGGCACATGCCGATTACTCGACCAGCATGCGTCGTTCAGCATATGAGCGTCGTCAATTCCCGAAACGAAAATGCCCAAAGGCGCCGGCAGCGAACAGACCCATTGCCGGACTGCGGCAATCGTCGGTTCTGCCTGTGCTCGGCCTCCCGCACTGTATGCGCCGAAATTGCTGCAGGCAAAGCCCTGTTCTGCAAGTCGTTCGTGAAACGCGGGGCCACATCGGTCGACGTAACACGACTGTGTCAGCAGACCGAAATAACCAAAATGGCGAAGTCCTCGCTCCAGAAAGTGGTCTACCGCGCACAATCCCAATTGACGGTCATCGATGGTGACCTGGGGAAAGTCGTACCCCGAGACAGTGCTCCGTGAGACATTGACAACGGGAACACCCAGCTTCTGCAATTCGCGCGCCTGTGCCCGCTGAGTAATGCGCGCGATAACACCATCTGGCTTCCAATGACGCGGGATCCGCCAGCGTTCGCGTGTACCACGAGTCTGGACCAGCAGTTCCCATCGCTGGTGTTCCTGCATGTAGTCGGCAATCCCGCGGATCAGCTGCGTACTGAAGCCGGTCGAGGTGTCGATCTGCAGGGCGATCCGGGAAACAGGGGGCGATACGTCTACCATCGTGCGCAAATCCTAAAAATATTTGCGCATATTATCATGGACTTCGCCTGATTCGAAGGGCAGACTAGATCGTGGCAGAAGGTAATGAGCTGTCGAAAAAGTCGCAAATGCAACGAATGCAGTCGATTTGCTTGACTGCTCACCCCGCCAGCCTCTCTCGCCGTCCCGATGATCGGGGCCCGCACGCGACGACTATGGTTGTTGTGTTCTGACAGAGCCGCGGTGAAATCGGACCGAAAATGGCGGAGATGGTGCCCGCGGAGACCTCCACTGATGTTGCGCTACTATCATCCCCGGCTTGCCGCGGGAATCGCGATTGTGATTCTGGCGGTCCCTGTGTGCGTGACACGGCAGCCCGCTTGGGGTGCTGATCCGGTGATCTCGGGCGTCTCGCCGCAAGGCCTACTTCCGGGAGCAACGACAGACATTACGGTTTCGGGCAGCAATCTTTCTGGGGCAACCGAGTTGTGGTTGAGTTTTCCGGCCAATGTCACACTGGCCCCCGATGTCGAGAATAATGGCAGTCGGGGGGATCGCGTTGTCTTTCGAGTTGAGACACCCGATAACGCGCCTGTTGGGATTCACGGAATGCGGTTGGTTGCCAAGGGGGGAGTCTCCCGGATGCGGCTGGTGTGTGTCGACGACCTACCGTCTGTCCCAACGACTTCGAATTCGTCTCCCGGAGCGGCACAGGCGGTAACGCCTCCCGTTGCCGTGGACGGCCAGATGACGTCTCTTGGTCGCGATTACTACCGGTTTAGCGCGGCTGCCGGGCAGCGTCTCACCTTCGAAGTTGTGGCTCGTCGGCTGGGATCGGCTCTTGACCCGATGATCAGAATTCTGACCAGTGACGGACGCGAAATGACGTACAACGATGACGCTGCGGCTTTGAACTCAGATGCCCGATTATGCCATCGGTTCGAAGCCGCCGGCGACTACCTGCTGGAAGTGCGCGACATCCGCTATCAAGGTGGCGGTAACTACCACTATCGTTTGCGAATTGGCGATTTTCCCTGTGTGACCTCTCCGTTTCCCATGGGGGTCAAGGCGGGACAGACAGCGTCCGTGCGGTTCGCGGGAGAGGATCTGGACGGCGTTGATCCGGTTGCGATCACCTTGACCGAGAAGCCCCTCTCGGGAGCCATCAGTCTGGCCGCTCGGAGGGACGGAGGACAGTCCGCCTTCGCCACGTTGAAGGTCGACTCTCACGAGGAGTTTGTCGAGGTTGAAGGCAACGACACGCCCCGGAACGCCAATCGCCTGCCGCTGGGCTCCAATATTAATGGAATGCTCGATCGGAATGGCGACGTCGACCACTTTGTCTTCCCGGCCAGGAAGGGCGACCATTACGTCTTCCGGGGCGTGACACGTCAATTCGGGTCACCGACCGACTTGCGGCTGCGGTTGAGCAATCGGAAGGGAGAGGCCGTTGCCGATGCCGAAGACTCCGGAACAACAGAGGGGATTCTGACCTATCGATTCCCGGACGATGGCGACTACGTCCTCACGGTCGAAGATTTGCACGGGCGGGGCGGGGCTCAATTTGCCTACCGCATTGATGTCTCTCCGTTTCAGGCTGGGTTCCGAATTCATGCGTCGCCAGAGAGTGTCAGCGTGCCCCGCGGCGGAACTGAAACCATAAATGTCACTGCCGAACGAGATGGATACGACGGTGTCATTGAGATCACGATGGAGGGGCTACCGGAAGGTGTTACCGCCACGCCAAGTGTGATCGGGAGTGGGGCAGACAGTGTGGTCCTGACGCTGCAGGCTTCCCCAGAGGCGACGCCAGTCGCCAGTTTTTCGGCGCGCGTACTTGGAACGGCGAAGGGGACGGGGGAGGAAGTGCGGCGAAGCGCCAGCCTGTTACGGGCACTGCGGTCTTCTCTCAACGAACTGCCATGGCCTCCGGCCGCACTCACGCTGGATATGGCGGTTGCTGTGGCCCCTCCGCCGCCAGTCACTCTCGCATCCGATACACCGGAGCTCATTTTCGGACCCCATTTGAGTGCAACGGTCCGTGTCTCAGCAGCTCGCACAGAGAACGCCGACGAAGAGATTACGCTGGCAATGCTTCCTTCTGAGGGGGGATTACCGCCGGGAGTCACTGTGGCGGTCAAGCCGATCGAAAAGGGAAAGAACGAGGTCGATATCGTATTCTCCGCCAGCGATAAGGCACCACTCGGGGACTTTACGGCTGTCTTGATCGGCAAACACACCAAAGACAAGCAAACGACAACGCAGGCTGTTCCGGGGCTGCGGCTGAAGCTTCAAGCCCCATTCACGGCTTCGTTCGAACCAGCAATGGTCAGTCTTGTTCCCGGCGGAACGAAAGAACTGACATTGCACGTCAATCGGAACCCGGCGTTCGCCGAGCCGATCGAGTTCACGTTCGAGAATCTGCCCAAAGGTGTGGCAGCGGAGAAAGTCACGATTGCTGGCGATCAGTCATCTGCAACCATCATGCTGACGGCTGCTGCCGACGCCGCGGTCGGCATGGTGGAAGATGTGTCAGCATCGGGAGTTGCCACAATCGGAAAGAACAAGGTCACCGAGCGATCTGCTGCGCTGTCATTAAACGTTGCCAAATAGGATGCAAAGACTCGGTCGAGACGCATGCGAACCCAATTGAGCTTCGATCATGTTTAAGACGACAGAAATGACCCGCGACGACACCACATGCCGAGATGCATCGAACATGTTCAACCGCCGAGTTCGCGGGCTTAGGCCTAATTTCGCTTTCGCAGGGAGTGACATGAGTCACCACCGCATTCTTCTCCTCATATTCATCCTTTGCGTTGCAATCGCCGTTCCCGCGACAGATGTCGCTGCCGAGGACATCGATTCTTCCGCTGCCAATCGAGACCTAAGTGCGGTGGTTGTTGGCGAGCCTGTGTCCGTGTCTGCATTCCCGGTTGCAGTTCATCTCAGCGGTAATCGTTCGAGACAGCGCATTGTCCTGACGGGGACGTACAGCGGCGATGAGGTCCGTGATCTGACGCGTCACGCGGAATTCACTGTCGCTGATCCCGCAATTGTCGCTGTCGAGAACGGTGTCGTGTTTCCCCGAGCCAATGGCGAAACAACGATCAAGTTGCTCGTCACCGATCGGGAAACGACCGTGAAAGTGTCCGTTTCTGATTTCGAACAGCTGTCGGACGTCAGTTTTGGCAATGAAGTGCTCGCCGCGCTGACTCGCGCCAGTTGCAACATGGGGGCCTGTCATGGTTCGCCGTCGGGCAAGGGGGGGTTCCGGCTGTCGCTTCGCGGCTACGATCCTGCGCTTGACATCATGACACTGCGAACGGAGTACTTTGGACGCCGCACGAACATCTTGGAGCCTGAGGAAAGTCTTGTCCTCAAGAAGCCTCTGATGGAAATTGCCCATGGCGGCGGCCGCCGACTGAGCACGACCGATGAGGCGTACACCGTTCTTCGAAACTGGATTGCTGAGGGAATGAAGCTGGATCCGCCGGAACTCCCGCGGGTTGTCAAGCTGGAGGTGTACCCGCCCAGTCGGGTGCTGCAGGAGGACTGCGGCAGTCAGCAATTGGTAGCGCTGGGGCACTTCAGTGACGGCACAGTTCGTGATCTCACAACGCTGACGGTGTTCAGTTCGTCGAACGAGTCCGTCGCGGCTGTTTCTGCCGATGGTCTTGTGACGAAGGTCGGCCGTGGCGAGACGGCCATTCTCGCGCGGTATCTCGACAAGATGACCACCAGCCAGCTGACGTTTCTCTCGAACGTCGAAGGTTTCGTCTGGCAGGCTCCACCCGAAAGCAACTTTGTTGACACGCTCGCCTTCGAGAAACTGCGTCAATTGAAAATCCTGCCCTCCGAGTTGGCTGCGGATGAGGAATTCGTGCGTCGAGTCTATCTCGATGTGACGGGCCGCCTGCCAAAACCAGAAGAGACTGCAGCCTTTCTGGGAGACACGGCGGACGACAAACGGACTCGGTTGATTGACCACCTTCTCGAAAGCCCCGACTACGCCGAGTTTTGGACACTGCGATGGTGTGACGTCCTCCGTGCGAACAGCAAGAGCCTGAAGACCGGCGGGACCTATAAGTTTCATCGGTGGATGTACAGCAATGTGCTCAACGACGTCCCGATGGATGCCACAGTCCGCGAACTGCTGACGGCAACCGGCAGTGTTTATGAGAATCCCGCAGCCAACTACTGGCGGGCCAGTCGCGACCCGCAGGATGCCACGGAAACAACTGCCCAGCTGTTTCTGGGTGTGCGAATTCAATGCGCCAAATGCCACAATCACCCGTTCGAAAAATGGACGCAGGACAATTACTACGGGCTCGCGGCGGCTTTTGTTCGTGTCGGTCGTAAGGAGGCTCCATCGCCCGAGGACGAAGTCATTTATGTGAAACGCTCTGGCGATGTGACGCAGCCGACAACCGGAGAAATCATGAAGGTGCACCTGTTACTTCAGGGAGACGTCGACGTCCCTGACTCTCAGGATCGCCGCCAGGTGTTCGCCGACTGGTTGACGGCACCGGAGAATCCATTTTTCGCGAAGTCGATCGTGAATCGAGTTTGGGGACACGTGATGGGACGCGGCATCGTCGAGCCAGTCGATGACTTCCGCGATTCGAACCCTCCATCCAATGCGGCTCTCCTTGACGCACTCGCCCAGGGCTTCGTCGAAAACCACTACAGCGTGAAGTGGGTGCTGCGGACGATCCTGACGAGCAATACGTACCAGCTCAGCTCGCAGGCCAACCGCTTCAACACAGAAGATGATCGCTACTTCTCTCATTCGCAGACACGATTGCTCACGGCGGAACAACTACTGGATGCCATCAGCGAAGTAACTGGGGTTGAAGAAAGGTTCCCAGGGATGCCGGCCGGCAGTCGCGCCGTCGAACTCGTCGAACCGCCAGCGAACCACTATTTCCTGAAGGTCTTTGGCCAGCCCCAGCGTGAGATGGCCTGCGAATGCGAACGTTCGGACGAGTCGAATCTCTCGCAGGCACTGCAGATGATTAACGGTCCGGTGGTCCACAACAAGCTGCGGGATGAACGTGGCCGAATCGCGAAGATGATGGCCGACGGCAAGTCCGACGACGACATCATCACGACACTTTATCTCGCCGCACTCAGCCGCGAGCCCAAGCCAGAAGAAATGCTGGCGTCGAGAAGTCATATCGCTGCCGGCAATGATCGTCGGCAGGCGCTTGAAGATATCGCATGGGCGGTGCTCAATTCTAAAGAGTTCATGTTCCAGCATTAGGACTGATGTGCGAGTACGGCCCTGCGCACAAGAAGTGCGAAGATCAAAGTGGTTCCACCGCGGGACCAGAGGATATCCCGAGATGCTTAGGCCAGTTCCATTTCGATTCGCGACACTGATGGCAGTGGCCATTGTGGGCCTCTGTGCCGCTAATGGGTTCGCCGAGTCAGCACCTGACGAGTCTGCACGGCAGGAAGCTGTCGATGCTGCCAAAGCGCAGTTGGACACCGTGGTCGGGTCGATTCAGGCACTGCAGAAGCAATCGGCGTTGAAGCAAGCCGACGTCAGCAAGTTGAAATCCGAACTGGCATTGCTTGAGAACCAGCTCTCCGGCGCGCAAACCGAGCTTCAGAAGAAGCGGGTGGCTGTCACACAAGCGGAAGAGACGGCAAAGAAGGCTGGACCCGATACCGCCGAAGAAGCTAAGGCACAGTTGGCAGTAGCCCAGAAAGACTTTTCCAAGGGTGAAGCCGATGCCAGGCAACTCGAGGAGAAGGTCAGATCGACGCGTGAAACCATTCTTGCCAGTGAGCGTGAGATCGCCGCGATCAGTAAAACGGTGACTGAGTCGCAGGGGCAACTGGTAAGTCTGGAGGCCTCTCTCCTGCAAGCTCGCAAATCGCTTGAAGAAGCACTGATTGCCAATGGCAAGTCAGTGTCATTCGCGGCGTCGGTTGCTCCGATTCTCGCCAAGCGGTGCCTCGCATGCCACAACGCTCGGGTGGCCAAAGGGCGTCTCAACATGGATACCTTCGCCGCCATGATGAAAGGTGGCGAGTCAGGAGCCGTAGTGAACCCGGGTGATGGCGAGTTCTCTACGTTGTTTGTGGAGATCGAAAGCGGCAGTATGCCCAAGGGCGCAGATCCACTCTCCAGCGACGAGCAAGCACTAATTAAGAAATGGATTGAAACGGGTGCCAAACTCGATGTCGGGCTCAATCCCACTTCGCCACTGATCGAGATCATGCCGAAGCTGCCGCAACCCGGCCCCCCAGAGCATTATCGCGTGCCATTGCCCGTGACGGCCATCGCTTTCAACGCGACGGGCGATCAGTTGGCGTCGTCGGGTTATCACGAAGTGTTGATTTGGAGTTCAGCCGATGGGCAGCTCCTCCGCCGCATCACGAACGTGGCCCAGCGGACGTATGACATTCATTTCTCAAATGATGGGGCGACCATCGCCGTCGCCGCCGGGACACCGGGTCAGGTGGGCGAGATCAAGCTTTTCGAGGTTGCCACGGGAGAATTGCTGGCCGACCTGGTCCGAACCGAAGATTCAGTCTTCGCGGTCGCATTCAGCCCCGACGGGACCAGGCTGGCTGCCGGCGGTGCAGATCGCTCGGTCCGTGTGTACGACATCGCTACTTGCGAGCAGAAAGTCCTCGTTGAAGATCACGCCGACTGGGTGATGGACGTCGCCTGGTCGCCAGATGGGAAAACACTCGCATCAGCGAGTCGAGACAAGACGGCCAAGCTGTTCAGTGCGGAAGATGGCAGTTCGCTCACCACGTTCAACGGCCACGGGGAAGTGGTCTTCTGTGTCGACTTCACCCCAGACGGAAAGCAAGTGGTTACCGGAGGACGTGATGGGCACGTTCGTGTCTGGAACGCCAGCGATGCCAGCGAAACACAGAAGATCGGCAACTTTGGGAGCGACATCCTGCATGTCGAGGTGACGCCCGACGGAAACGTCTTCAGCTGCAACGTCAGCAAGCCGGCAAGCCTGAACAACTTAAAGGAAGGGACGGCTTTACAGACATTCAACTCCGATTGGGCCTCCAGTCTGGATTTCAATCCGCAGACGGGACAGTTCGCGACGGGCTCTTTCAACGGCATGGTGAGGCTGTGGAAAGTGGACGACGCGACGGAGGCACTCTCTTTTGTCGCGTCACCGTCGGCGTCGACAACGGTAGACAGGACGGGCGAAACGAAATGAAAGTTGCATGTGCATGGCGATTCGCCGGTGCTGCGGATCACGCGCAATCTGGATTCACTTTGGACGATCTCGAACCGAAATGACTTGGACGAGTGCGAAGGTCCACTGGGTTCTGGGCAGCTGACAACTATTGTGGGGGTGTGCAGAAGCATGGTACGATGTGCAGTGAATTCTGACGCTCCCCCGTTGCTAACACGTGTAGGAATATTGGTTCCTCGCGGGAACTTTCAAGGATCGCGTCAATGTTCAATCTCGGTCGACTGAGAACTCGCAATTGCGAAGGGATGTCTCGTCGCGAACTGCTGCAGATTGGCAGTTGTTCCGCACTCGGGCTTGGCCTTCCTCAACTCTTTTCTGGGGCCCTCAACGCCGCTCCGGCCCACTCTCCACAGGTCAAGTCGGTGTTGCTGCTCTGGATGTGGGGAGGTCCCAGCCATCATGAAATGTGGGATCCCAAACCCGATGCCCCATTAAAGATACGTGGATGTTACCGCCCAATTTCCACCGCTGTGCCCGGGCTGCAACTCTCCGAGTTGCTTCCTCTGTCCGCTGCCAACTCGAATCTGTTTACTGTGATTCGCAGCATGGCGCACGACATGAAAGATCACAACCAGGCTGGCACCGTCTCCCTCACGGGGAGTACGAATGGTTCGCGTGCGTCGGGTGGAATTCCATTTCCCGGTCGCGTCCGTCCTTCGATGGGCTCCATCGTTTCGTATCTCACAGAAGATCGGGCTGCAGATTGGCCCGCGTTCACGGCCATTGGTCCCGTCTGCAACGTCAGCGGTGCGGACATCCGGGGCCAGGGAGCGGAATATCTCGGTGCCGCGCACGATCCATTTCGCCTGAGTAGCTACTCGTTCGAAAACGGATTCCAGGTACCGCCTTCCCTGGAGCCGTTGAAAGAAGTCGGAGCTTCGCGGCTGAGTCGCAGGCGCGACTTGCTGTCGCAAGTCGATCAATGGCAGAAGTCGGTCGAATCCGCCAGCGCCGTCGACCGGTACGACGAAATCCAGCAGAAGGCGTTCCGCCTGTTGTCGGCTCCGGAAACGAAGGCAGCGCTGAATATCGACACCGAACCCGAGGAACTGCGAGACGCCTACGGTCGGACAATCTTTGGCCAGAACTGCATTCTCGGTCGGCGACTCGTCGAGGCGGGAGTGCCATTTGTCCAAGTCAACTGGAGTCAAAACGCCGAGGACGAGCAACAGGGAGGCGACGGGGGTTGGGATCTCCACTATCGCTTGTTTGAGCGGATGCAAGACCGCTACTGCCCGATCTTTGACCGGGCGTTTACGGCACTCTTGAACGACTTGAACGATCGTGGACTGCTGGAAACGACTCTTGTCCTGGCGATGGGAGAGTTTGGACGCAGTCCCGAGATCAGCAGTATCGGCGGTCGCGAACATTGGCCGTTTGGCTACTCGATCGTGGTTGCAGGAGGCGGAACCTCTGGCGGTTCAGTCATCGGAGCAACCACTGCCGACGGCGGTTATCCGGCGGACCGTCCGATCCACCCCGTCGACGTGATGTATACCGTTCTTGAAAAAATGCAATTGGACCGTCTGCGGTTGTTCCCCAAAGATGCAGCAGTTCTTGGACACACAATCGACGAACTACTTTAATCCGTTACAAGCCAACCTGGTGCGGCTCCGGCGCAATGCGGAGCAAACAAGGTTGGCCGAACAGGTTCACGCAAATGAGATTGCATTCGGGCCGAGTCACTCCGAGGACTTTCTGCCACCGGTTGTACGCGGGCAGCGTCGCGCTGTTGGTTCTCTTGAGCGTTTCGCAGGCCGTGGCCGTTGCCGACGACCAGGTGGCTGCACCCGTTGTGCGTCTTACGAAGACCTACCAGACCAAGTTCTTTCTGCGATTCTCTCCGGACGGAACCCACATCGCGTACAGTCGCCACTACATGAACCCGCGAAAGTCGCAACAGATTCTGGTCGGGACTCATCTCGTGAAAAGCGACGGTACCGACGACCGTCGGGTTCTGACCGACTACGACTCGCAGGTGCAGATTCAAGAGCATCCTGTCTGGTCGGCAGACTCTCGTCATCTGTATCTCTCCGGTGGCGGAAACGACACTGGAAACTCATCGAAGGATGTCTACGTCTGCGACGTCGACGAAGCCTTCAAGGTGACGAACCTCCGAAAGGTCGCCGCGGGGGATGGTGTCCAGCTGGGTGAGGAGCCAACGCTTTCGCCAGACGGATCGCAAATTGCTTACACCACCACGACCGAACGACTTTACGCTGCAGGAATCGACGGGAAGAATCCTGTCCAGGTCGTTCAGGTCGACGGTGTTTATTGCCATCAACCAGATTGGTCGCCCGATGGGCGCTGGATCGCGTTTTCGACCGACCGAGACGGCGACGTTGAGATCTATAAGGTTCGACCGGACGGAACCGAACTCACTCGGCTGACTTCGTCGAAAGGCTTTGACAGCCGTCCGCGGTGGTCGCCCGACGGGCGCTGGATCCTGTTCACATCGAACCGGACGGGAAACTACGAACTCTTCTTGATGCGCGGGGATGGAACGGATCTTCGCAATTTGACCCGCCACCCCGGTGTCGACGATCAGGCGGACTGGCACCCCAGCGGCAAATGGATCGCCTTCGTCTCATTCCGAAGTGGTGCCTTCGATTTGTATCGGTTGGATGTGCCGCCGGACGTTGAGATCTTCGACCATCCTCCGCAGATGCTGCTGGCTGGTCTCCGTGCGTCGAACGAAGACTCGGGGCCACTGGTCGCGCATTATGACTTTGAGGACGTGATGCCGGACCAACGTGTCCGTGACCAGGCAGGACGACACCATCTCTCTCTCAGCGGGGCAGAGGTTGTGTCCACGGGTACGGGGCGGTCTTTGAAGTTCGATGGGCGGGACGACTATGCGCGGGCCGGCAACGGTCAGGAACTCCGTATCTCGGGTGCACTGACGCTTTCACTCTGGTTGAAACCCGACAAGTTCGATGGCAATAGCTACATCCTCTCAAAGCACGGTTGGAATATTTATGTGGGCTCCGATGCCCGCCCGCGGTTCGAGACGCGTTCCGCAGCAAACGACGCCTGGCTGACACTGGTAGCAGACCGTCCACTTCCCACTGGACGATGGTCCCACGTCACCGCTGTCTTCGATCCGGATCGTCAGCGGATGGCGATCTACGTTGACGGCCGTCTGTCGGCAGAGCAGGAACGAACCGACGGTGCCATTGGAGCCGCAGATGCCTATGGGCTGGAGTTCGGACATTACAACGTCTCACAGAGTCAGAACTACTCGGGTCTGCTTGACGAAATCTCGATCTTCAACGTCGCGCTCGACGACGCTCAAATTTCCGAAGAATTCTCGCGGCAAGGTCTTCGCGTGGGAGCGGCAGCCAACTGACGGCGTCGTTGACGCTGCCGCGATTGGGGATGTCACCTCTCACTGCAACTAAGATTGGACAGCAAATGATGCGTTTCCGCCCCTGTCGTGGGTGTGTCGTGCTTTGGTTGGTCGCGTCACTTCAGATGGCCTCCCTCTCCGGCTGTGGTCGAGGAGGTCCGGACCACCCGGACACCGTGAAAGTTTCGGGGAAAGTGACATTCAACGGCGAACCGTTGACGACAGGGCAGGTCGCCTTTGTCCCGGAGAATCCTCAATCAGGCCGTCCGGCATTTGGAATGATTGACACGACGGGTGCTTACGTGATGTCAACCTTCGAGGACGGCGACGGCCTGATTCCCGGTCGATATCGCATCAGCGTCAACGCAGTCAAAGAAGGAGATCCCGACGACTTCAGGACTCGCGGTGGCACTCGAATCCTGCCGAACAAGTACTACGACGCCAATAAATCTGAATTGACGGCAGATGTTGAAGAGAGCGGCAGCCAGACGTTCGACTTCGAGTTATCCGTACAACATGGCAAATAAAAACGCGCGTACTGACCTCCTTGCGGGCCACAGACGATGACTGCGTTGTAACCCGTGCGGGCTGGTTTCTCACTTCCTTTTTTCGTTCTAAGCTATGGGAGACACGACAATGCGACGACCATCATCACATTCCCGTGGATTTACTCTGATCGAGTTACTGGTTGTGATCGCGATTATTGCGATCTTAATCGCCCTGCTCTTGCCAGCGGTGCAGCAGGCACGTGAAGCCGCCCGCCGCAGCCAATGCAAGAACAACCTCAAGCAGATTGGACTGGGACTGCACAACTACCATGACACCCATCGCACGTTTCCGTATGGCGGTGTGGCGCGCTACTGGAACGCCTCGGCAGAAACGACGTTCAACTGGCGAGTCATGATTCTGCCGTTTCTCGATCAGGCACCTTTGTACAATAATATGACGCCCTATTTTGGAGCAGTGAACAATGTCACGGATGCCACATTGGCCACACTGACGACGATCCACAACCAGGTTCTACCCGTCTTGCAGTGTCCCAGCGAACCCAACAGTGGTGTTGTGAGCGGATTGACGTCGGACGGCGACAACGGCGTCGGCGGTGTGACCTCTGCTGCCATCGCGTCTTACAATGGCTCTTCCGGCCCGACTTCGTCCACCAGCGACTGCTGGCTCTGCGGACCCGGCACAACGACAGGGAGCCTCTGCCTGTGTCATGCTCCTGGAAACCATTTTGGAAACGACAATAAGACCGAAGGCGTCTTCGGCTTGAATCCGAAGGCGGCCCGGATTCGGGACATCACCGATGGCACATCGAATACGCTGTGTGCGGGCGAAGTGACGATGCCCAACAATGGGAAAGGAAATGTCTATTCGCACTGGGACGGCATCTGGTCCGTCACTTCAACAACAACGGGCATCAACTGGACCAGTCGAGATGCCGGCTGGCGGAGTGGTCACGCCTTTGCCAGCTACCACGAAGGAGGCGCACATTTCCTGATGTGCGATGGCGCCGTCCGCTTTGTCAGCGAGAATCTGGATCTGCGTAATTTCGGTTACCTAGGTGGAAAGTCGGACAACAACGTCGTCGGCGAGTTCTAGAGCGCGCTGCGCATACATATAGCGGCTTCCGGCGGCGTAAACTGCCTGGTTCGCAGGCCAGTGAGTCCCCAAACGCCGCACAGTGGTGCGCAATGCGCACTAAGTTGATCGCAGCCTGGGAGCCTAGAATCGAGTCCTTGCCGCCTGCGGGCGGCGAGGACTCGCGCGGCCTGTTGTCACTGTTACGGACTGGCCGCTGCGCGAACGGTGTCGAATGATCCGATCGGATTGAGTATGGTCGGGAGCTACAGTTCGAACGGCTCGGGCGTTCGGAGCGTGAAGACCTTCTTCACGAAACGTGGGACGGACCACTCGGTCTTCAGTCCAATCGGGAAGTGGGCGGAATCTCCTGCGCCCAACGTATGGGTTGCGCCTCCCTCCTCGCGAATGGTGACTTCGCCTTCCAGGATATAGACAAATTCATCCCAGCTGAAAGTCCAGTTGAATCGCCCGGCCGTGCAACTCCATAATCCGTGCGAGACGAGCTTGTCGGCGGACTGAATCAGCACCGTTCCTCGGGCTTCCGGGGTGCCATCCAAGATCCACTCAGGTTGGATCGGCATGTCAGGCAGGTCGCCAGCCGTCGCGGCAGCCGTCTGGATATTCAAAACGGTCATCTCGGTTTCCTTTCAATTCGAAACGCAGCGCACTTCACAACGCATGGATTGTATCCGACGACAATCTCGTGAAGCGACCTCCCGCACACAACACGAGGATGTCCGAATTGTTGTTGAAACTCAGAGAGTCTTGCTACTTGGTTGGAACCGAATGGGGCTTGGGTCAGGTTGCAATTGATGGACGCTTAGGAAACGAGCTGAACGCTGAGCGGGCGGCTCAACACCGCGTTCGCGCGATAATTCGGTTCGTGTGACGGTTACGAAAATATTGCCGCTACTGCTCGCGGGGACCGTCCGGGTCGCAGCCGATCCGCGAGGCTGTCACACTGCCACGATTGGCGGCCGGACAATCATTACTTCTGTCGGGGTGTCCACACCTGGATGTCATCGATCTCGACACCATCCCCGACGCAACGGAACACCAGTGTGGGTTTCTTGACACCGAAGGTGGGGTGTGACGCTTTCAGTGAGTCTTTGCCTTCAACGCGTGCCGTGACGTAGGGCCCCCACGTCGTCACTCGCAGGCTGTACCATTCACCCAGAGTGAAGTTTGTTTTCTGCTCAGCGAGTGTCTCGTTCGGATCTGCTTTGGGATGATTCTTGTCAGCATGCTTGAGCAGCTGCCAGGAATGTGGTGTGATGACAACGGAAAAGAGGTGCCCCTTCTTCTGAAGTTCCCCACGCGCTGGGTCGAACCCGAAGTGGAATGCTTTCGCTGAATCGGTCAGCCGAAACTTGAGCTGGTAAACGGCATCTTTGGTCTCGACGACTCTTCGAGCAGCCGCAGCATGCTTGTCGGCCGCAATTTCGCTTCCCCGGAGAACACCGTCGACAATCCGCCAGTTGCCCGCGTTGGCATTCCAACCCGAGCCCAGTTCGGTTCGCTCAAATGAATCGACCAGTGCCACCTCGCTGTTGGCCGGTGCTTCGCCGGCAGAGGACACATTCGACAGGAAGAGCAACGCCAGCAGGGTCGCGGGAATCGTTCGCATCGCAGCTCCTTCGTTTCGATCGGGGACGTGACATTGTCAGGTCATGGGAGGATTGGACGGAATTCGAGATCCAGCGGGCACGCTGGCCATTCTTGTCGATGTGTGTAGGTGTACATGTTGCCCGCTGCGGCGACGTGCATATCGTAATGGTACCGGGCAGGGTTACAAAAATCTGCGGTTGTGTTGGGTGGTGCCGAAATGGGACAGCCAGTCGATCTTAGTCAGGCGTTGGCAATGGACTAGACGCTTCCCTGTCAGACGATTGTGCTTTCCTGGCGAGAGTCTCATGGTTCGAAGAAAACAGATGTATTACATCCTGGCGGGAGTTGTTCTGGCCGTGGTTCTGGTGAGCTGGAAGTTCACCGCACGCAGCGGCTACGAAACCGCAGCCTACACGGTTCTGAAAACCGAGAATCCATTCGAGGTTCGTGAGTATCCGGATCTGATGTTAGCGGCGACAACAATGCCGCTTGAATCTCAGGGCGGTGACGGCAGCTTCATGCGATTGTTTCAGTACATCAGCGGGAAGAACGCTGACAAGCGAAAGGTCGCCATGACCACTCCCGTTTTCATGTCTCGAGAGCCGGATGAATCTCAGGTACAGATGGGGTTTGTTCTTCCGCAGGAGATCGTACAACAGATCCCCGAGCCATCCAGTGATCAGGTGCAGATTCAGCAGCGGGGTGGCGGACGATTTGCAGTGATTCGATTTAGCGGACGCATGAATCGCGACTCGGTCGCAACCGCTGAGGCGCGACTGCGAGAGTGGATCAACGGCCAGGGGATGACTGCTGCGGGGGAGGTTGAGTCCGCGGGATACGATCCTCCGTGGACACCGGGCATCTTCCGGAGGAACGAGGTCCTGATTCGGCTGCAATGAGGAGGCAGCACTTTCGAGCGAGCCTGACTTCCCGCTTTCCCCAGGCGAATTGGTCTCGCCTCGTGTATGCCATGAAGGGACCTGACACGGTAGGTGTGGAGTTGTCGCACCTGGCAGGGGGCCTGGTTTTCGACAATTGGAAGAGATTCGGTTGCAAATCGTGTTGTGTGCTGTGTCTTGGTCGCGCGAATGTCGGCTGAGATTTCACGATCGACGGGCGGTTGAACCTTCTTCTGGGAGAATGTCTGTGGCAGCTGAATTGAGAGCGATCCATACATGACCGAATCGTTAAATTGCCTCGAAATCTGGGGCGGAAATCGGGGCGTTGAAAACCATTTCCATCGGCCGGGGTTGGACGTCCGGGTATATTCAACTCTACATCAAGATGCTGCCACCGGAGGCGACG
>CALJUK010000088.1 GCA_937975745.1 uncultured Planctomycetaceae bacterium
CTGGTTGGAGCCGACGCGTCGCACGCCTGGGTTTCGGTCTATTGCGGCGCGGCGGGCTGGATCGACATCGATCCTACCAACGATGTCTTTCCACAAACCGAACACATCACGCTCGCTTGGGGCAGGGACTTCAGCGATGTCTGCCCCGTCGCCGGTATGTTCGTGGGTGGCGGGAATCACAAACTGACCGTGTCGGTCGACGTGGCTCCCGTGGATTGACGATTCGATCAATTGAGGGAGACAGCCGACATGGTGTGCCGAAAGACCGCATCGCGTGGAACCGTTGACAATGATTCGTCCTTGTTCCTGTGATGGACCGTTCCAGAATCACTCCTCGTGAGGACGCGGCGGCATGAGATGGTGAGCATGAATACGCTGCAATTACTGGTAGGCGCTCAGGTTGTCCTGGACGCTGCCAGCCCCTATGTCTACGTGGGCCGGCTCGAATCCGTGGACGAGAAGTTCGTCACGCTGAGCGAAGCCGATGTCCATGACCTGCGCGACTCGGCAACGTCGCGCGATCTGTACCTGCTGGAATCCAAGACTCACGGCATCCGCGTGAATCGCCGGCGCGTGCACGTTCGCCTGGCAGAGATTGTCAGCATCTCCGCGCTGGACGACGTGGTCGAATAAGCGAACTACAATCCACCGAGTCCGCCCGGACCACCAAGTCCGCCACCGAGTCCGCCCGGACCACCGAGTCCGCTGCCCGGTCCGCCCGGACCACCGAGTCCGCCGCCGGGGCCGCCGAATCCGCCCGGGTCGCCATTCGAGTCGGAACGGTTCGATTCGCCATTGCCGCTGCTGCCGGAGCTGCCGGTACCGAAGCCGGGGAGTGCTCCGCCAAGCCCTGGTATCTCCGGTCCCCCGCCCCCCAATCCCGGAAGTCCCGGCGGAATCCCACCCTGACTGGCCGGCCCGACCTGCAGTGGGTTTTCGCCGGACGACTGATTCCGCGAAGAACTTGTCGAGCGCGAGGTGGATTCCCGCTTTCGATTCAAGGCACTCCAATCTCGACGAGACCGGTTGCCGTTGCTGGCCAGCCACGGTTGGTCGTAGAGCGAAATGGTCCGGTCCTTGTGGTTGTACTCGTAGACAACATCCGGCGGAGCGATCGAAACAACGGTCACACCGTCGAGCGTCGCGCCTTCGGTCAGGGCATTGAATTCGTCGTCAATGCGCAGCACGACTTTGGGAATCCCCGCGTTCAGGAAACCCATGAGTCGGATATCGGGCCCTTTGTCTTCGGCCGGTGGGGCTTGCACGACTGGAGTCGGGTCTGGCTGCTTGCTGGTCTTCGTTTCTCTTGGTTTTGGTTTCTCTGTCTTGATTGGCTTCGGCGCCGCGAACATGGCCGTGATGGAAGACGTCACGTCGTCGACCAGATTCTCCGCCGAGTCCGCCTCAGCCGCATCCTGCGGCGCTTCCGTACCGGCGTCTTGACCGGTGGCCGCTGACTTGTCGGTGGCGGAGGACAGATGCATGGTCGAGATGTCCTGGGCGACGGGCGGCACGGGGTTGGCCGTGTCCAGACTTGTCGGCGTCGTCGGCACTTCGACCGTTGCGTTGGGGGCGTCGCTTGATCCGCAACCGCCTACGAACAGCAGGGTGGTCAGCAGGAAGATTGACAAACTGATTTTCATGGTGGATTCTCGCAGCACGGGAACAGCTTGGGCGTCGGTCCGGTTGTTTGCATCGGCGGGGCAGTTCGCGTTGGAAAACGGCGGTCCAACAGGCTCAGACGATCTCGGACAGCGCTCAAGTTTACGTCATAAAAATCGGTAAACGCCGACAACACGGCGGATGCCGGGCTGTGTCACGGCCGGAAGTTGCCGCGATTGCCGATTACGGGGCTTGATACCTCGTTCCTGACGCCTCACAATTCAACCGTTCCAATCGTCACGATCGCTGAAATCATGTCAGGCAACCTCCGAACCGGAAGTTGGGGTTTTCGCCAGACGGAATCAACCCAGGACATATGCCTGTTCTTTCCGGAAATCTCGGTCTTCAAATGCGTTCTACGGACTCCACTCCGCTGTTCTTATGCACCCTGATTCTTGTGGGTGTGGTCGCTGCCTGCGGCGGCTGTTCCCGGAGCGACCGTTATCCGAGTCGTCCGATCACGATCATCTGCCCTTGGGGCGCCGGGGGAGGTACCGATCGCGTTTCACGACAGATGGCGGCCCACCTGGAAGTAGAACTGGGAGTTCCGGTCAGCGTAGTCAATGCGATCGGCGGAAAAGGGGTCACCGGCCACAATCGATGAGCGCAAGCTCGACGAGACGGCTACACTCAGGGAATGCTTACCCTGGAGTTGA
>CALJUK010000089.1 GCA_937975745.1 uncultured Planctomycetaceae bacterium
CGATTCTGTGCATGGGTTAAGTCTTCGACGCGACGAGGAGGTAAATCATGGAGCAGACAATCACTCCGCTGCCGGACTGGTGAATATAACACGTTTGCCACTCCGAAGCATCGCGGTTGCCCGATTCAGACCCCATTCAAGGCGCCGGCAGCCGAGCGAAAATCAAGCGTCGCGATCGCCTCGATCAGGACGGGCCGAAGAAGATCGACTCGACGTTTCCACGAAGTACAAGCCGGCCCAGCTCGATGGCCCGCTCCTCACTCCAGCCAAGGCCTTCGCAGAAATCACGCGCCAACACGTCCGCCAGCACTCGGCGATACATGGCGAACTTCGGCAGTGCGAACTCCAGCTTGTACATGTCGCTGTAGTAACCAATCTGCTTGGTCTCGGGTACCGCCTGCAGTCGGCTGCGACAATCAATCTCGATATAGGCCGGGATGTTCGAGTACCACCAATGACCGTTGGTGACCACGTTCGGGAAGATCCAGCTGTAGCTGACCAGTTCCTGGTTGCTGGTCGAGGTGAGTACGCTGATGGGGAACGTGACATCCGAGAAGTGATTCAGCAGTTCGCGATACTGGATCAGCGACATCCGTTTGTCGTACAAGTCCTGCCCCTGATAGACACCGGCGGGGTACACCTGGCGGTTGACGCCAATCATCAGGTCGAAGGGCAGCTTGTGTTCGGAACAAAACTCGGCCAGCGTCCAGAACACGAACCGGCTGACGCAGGTTTGTTCGTCGGCTGAAAGCTCAGCTCCCTTTAGCATTCGTTCGAAAACGGGTTCAGCCGTCGCGCGGGAAACTCGCACCGGACTGAAATCTGGTGGGAGGGAAATCGCGCACGCCCGCGCATTGCGTTTCACAAAGTGGTCGAACAGCCGGCCGATGGCGGTGCGCAACGTCGCCGCGTCTGTGACATCCGTTCCCGATGCCCGCTGCAGACGCTGCCGTGTTTCCGGCTTGCCCAGATGAAAGACCAGATCGTCGGTCCGCAAGCAGGGAATATAGCGGTCCGTGGAAAAACCTTCGAGCGGATCGTCAAAGTCGTTCGTCAAGAAGACCTGTTCGAGCTGACTTTGGCGCAGGACTTGTTCTTCCCAGTCCGGCTCCGCCATTTTTCTTTCGGCAGTGTCGTACAAGCCTTCCCAATTGCCTGTATCGATCCGCTCTCCTTCGAATCCGAAGAACTCGCGGCACATTTCGAGCAGCCAACTGACCTGGATGGTGTTCTCGAGCGCATCGAGTTTCTCCACCAGTCGGCCGACCTTCTCTTTCGGCGAGAGGCCGCTCTCTTCGATCTGCTCGCGAGGCAAACCGGCCGAGTGAGCCAGTTCGGTGTAGTAGTGGTACCCCATGATGTCGGCCAGGGTCTTGGACGCGGCGGCATGCGGATTAATGTGCGTATGCGGATCGATTAGAACAATCTGCTCCAGTTCGTGAACCAGGCGTTGCTTCAGCGACTCGGACATGAGTGGTGCTACCTTCCGGTTGAGTGATCACGTGACTGAGACAGGCCGGCCGATGCGCCTTTCCCTGAACTCACTTTGGATGCGTAGAGATGGAGCCAGTAGACCGCTCTCTGTACGGAGTGTCGCGTTCCGGGGCTCGCAGTTCAAGCGATCGCACTCCACGAAAAAAGCCGAGGTGAACTCGAACCAGCGAGAACACCCCGGCCTGATGGGCACGAGAATCGATTTGAATGTCGATCAGTCAGTTGTTCCTCAACACCGACCCGACGCGATCCTATTTTGCGGCGTTGGCCTGAGCATCGCCAGCCGGAGCGGGCGGTTCCCAGGTTTGCTTCAGCTGGCCGTTGGTGCCATCCCAAACGCGGACCGCTCCGTCTTCACCAGCAGCGATGACTGTCTTCATGTCGCGGGTCGCAGTGGCGGCATACACATAGTCCGGACAGCCAGCAAACGACCGGTAGCTTGAACCATTATCGACACGGTGCAGCCAGACTGTCTTGTCTCCGCTGCATGTCACAATATCGTTGCCTGTTCCCAGGAAGCGAATCGATGTGACTTCTTTGGTGTGCTTGTTGATGGTCCGGTTCTGATCGCCGGTCGACGTATTCCAGACCTTGATCGCGTTGTCGGCACCTGCCGTTGCGATCGCACTGCTATCGGCCTTCCAGGTGACGTCCAGCACGTGATGCGTATGACCTTCGAAGGCCCTCACCAGCTTGCCCGTTGCCACGTCGAAGACTTTCGCGAACTTGTCGGCCGCACCGCTGAGGAGTTGCTTGCCATCGTGTGAGAAATCCAGACCGAAGACAGTATCGCTGTGTGCGTCGGCGATATTTGTCACGAGCTTTCGCTCGGCAACGTTCCAGAGCATCACTTCGCCGCTACGGGACGGTTCGCCACCACCGGTCGCCAGCAGCTCGCCATTGGGGCTAAAGTCCAAGGCCAGGATGCGATCGATGAACGGAGATTGCGATAGGTCGAGCGGGTCAGCAGGGTTGGCCCCCAACGTGGCCGCCAACTGCCATTGCGGATCGATGTCCCAGACGGTCACAGACTTTCCGACCCCCCGCCACAGTAAGCGATCACTGGCCAGTGACAAGCCCTTGAGCTCTTTGGGGATCTCGGTGTAGCTCTGCAGCAAAACTGCGGGGGCCACGTTCCAAAGTTGAACAAGCCCGTCCGCATGCTGTGCGACCAGGCGAGCGACCTTGGGATCAATGGCGATCGCCG
>CALJUK010000090.1 GCA_937975745.1 uncultured Planctomycetaceae bacterium
TGAACTCCTGCCGATCGACAGACCAGTACGGATGATTGTCGGTGACTCCCGTCGGTTCACTCTGGCCTTCAATGCGCAAATAGACCAGACCGGTCCCCGGTGCGCACTGATGGACGAACTTGCCCGTGACGACCGTGCCGACGCCGGTCTGGATCGGCGGGCAGGGATTGATCGCGATGACCGTGGCGTCGCCGACGGCACCCATCTCGTGCAGGTCGAGGTGGACCGTGCTTCCCGGCTGGGCTCCGTAGGCCTCAATCCACTCCATCGGCCGGAGGAGTTCGATGGTGAGCGCACCGCCGGCGGATTTCCGCATCTGCAGGTGGATGTCTCGCCACGTGGCCGGGTCAGGTTCAAAATCTTCGACCTGTTCCCGCAGCGGATTCCGGCCTTGAATCCGTTCCCCCAGTTGAATCTCTCGAATCGGCTTCACCTGCAGGGGCCGTTGTGCAGAATCGGCCGCAGCGGTGACCGGTCGGGTGCCAGTCACCTCGACTTGTTGCGCGAGGGCCCACCACAAACTGACGACCACCAGAACAGCCAAGCCGGCCGGGACCCAGTCGCTGAGTCTCGCCCAAAGCGATGGACGCGGGGCCGAGAACGCTTTCCAGTCGGTGTCGGCCGAGCCGGGCCACTTCGGCCTGCATTCGGGTGCCACGCCCAACTCGCTGCGTGGGCGTGCCTGGCCAGCAGGGGGACCGTTCACAGGCCCACGCTGCTGCGTGCCGTGGGCATGGCGTCCCGGTTCTTCAGACGAAGAGGAACTTCCATACTCGCTAAAGACTGCATCCAGTGCATCGAGTTCACACTGTGAACGTTGCCTGTCAGGGGAGCGTGACAGGTTGGGCGCGTGCTGCATGCAACACCTCGGCGATGGGGAATTCGCTCGCGGAAGACGACACGCGAACACTACCTGTCGACCGGACGACACTTCAATGCGAAATTTTCGCAGGCAACAGATAGCAAAGGATGAAATCGGTCGAGCCGGCGGAAGGGCAATTTTTGGAGCACTTGGTTCGCAGCGAGATGGAGCCCACGCCGCCGTGATGCAGAAGCCGAAGGTAAACAATTAGACAGAAATTACCGCTTCGACTGCTCGCACGTTCTGCACATGGCTCTGGTCATTCGCATCGACAGGGATGTCTTGTGTGACAATGATGGTTCCCAGACCGTCCACATTAACAACGGATGCCGACGATGGGAGTTGCGTCCGGTCGATGTCCGAGCGGTTCAGATAGATCATCCAATCCACAAATGGCAATCCGGGCGTAAACGGGCGGGCGTCAGCAGACGCATGGGAAATGATTCCTGCCCAGTCCGGTTCCCATGCTCTGACAACTGCCATCAGGGCTTTCAATGCCCGTTCCTTCTCGGCAAGGTCGCCAAGAGCTTCGGGGAAGTTGACAACAACGGAGTTCCCGAGGTTCGGATTCTGCCAGTAAAGGCCACAGCTGATCCCGAGCGCTACCGACCGTTCTTCGCTGGCACCATTCCAGATACCGAAAGTGAAGCCAAGGTCTTCGATAATGGACTTGTCGCTGTCCCGTCTGCTACGTCCCGATTTAACGAGCGTGAGAAGTGCATCCGTCTGCACGGGACGTGTCAAAGCATCACGCCTTGATTTTCCTTGTTCGTACCATGAAGCGAAAACGTCGCTGGCCGTAGCCAATTCTTTCAGGAATTTCGCCAACCGCTCCGCACATTGCTCAGCAGACTCTTGTCGTGGCCCCCAATAGGCTCCGAGATAAAAGGCGTCATTCATTCGGTTCTCCACTTATGGAACCACGGGAGTGTGAATAATGTCAATTCCTACGATGTTGTTCTCCCGAAAGAGCCCGCGTATCGCTCTCACCGCATCCGCTTCGGCAACGTGCCATCGAATCGGGTTCCCACCAGCGGCACGTAACTGGTCTCGGGCTTGCTTTACCATGCTGTGTTGCCCGCGGAACCAATCTTGAAATCGCCCGTTCCTCACGAACGTGGCATAGCCCGGTCCTTTGGCATCGATAAGCACGTTGTCGATAACGCCGTCGAACCTCACGCCATCAACCGAGTACAACTGACCACTCCGACCAGTGATCTGCTGCTGGTAGGCTCTCGCTCTGGAAGACATGGCCTCATTCGCGTTCTTCCACTGCCCGGTCAGGCTGGCTGGATCGCACGCGTTATGCACCAAGCTGCCGAGGGTACCGACGCGGAAGACGTGCTCTGTCGTTTCCAGATTGTACAACAGCCCTTCGAAAC
>CALJUK010000091.1 GCA_937975745.1 uncultured Planctomycetaceae bacterium
TCCTCGTATTGGCGAAATTCGGCGTTTCGGGCGCTGCTGGCAGAATCGTTGATCGAGCAGATGCAGATCGACACGGTCACCAGTTTGCTGACAAGTGACGGAACGCGGATCTACAGCATCGATGACCTCCAGTCTCGATTCGATCACATGTCCGACTCCGACCGCATGGCGTCCGGAGCGGATGATACGTCGGCAGCGGTAACAGAAAACACGCTGAAGGCGTACTCCATGAGCACCGGCGAACTGCTGTGGGAGTTACCCTCGACGAAGCGAGCGTTGGATTCGACAGGTGAAGCGGCAGAAGACAAGCCCGGTTCGCAACCTGTCCGTTTCCTGGGGCCTCCGACGATTGCAGGTGAAAAGCTGTACGTACTTGCGCAGAGTGATACAGAAGTTCGATTGTACGAGTTGCACGCGGCCGAGGGACGCGTCACGGCGGTCCTGCCGCTCGTCCATTCCACACTGCCGATCTGGGGCGAAGGGCATCGGGCGCATTGGGCGCTGCCTGTCGCAATTCACGACGGTCGCCTGTTGTGTCCGACAGCTTGCGGAGCACTGGCCTGTGTTGATCCGGTAGCATTCACGTTGCAGTGGGTCGTCCGGTATCCGCGAGATGACTTTCGCCCCACTGAGGCATTGCCGCCGCGGCGCTTCGCCGAACGACCGACAGCCGAGTGGTGGCGTGGCTGGCGTTCAACAGAACTCCAGGTGATCGGGAACCATGTCGTGTTGGCATCTCCCGAGTCCGACGCACTGCAGGCCTTCGATGTGACAACTGGGCGGCAGGTCTGGTCGCAGCCCCGCGGCGAATCGCTGCTGATGGTCGGCCAATACCGCCAGATGGTCATCCTCGTGGGAACGACCGACGTCACGGCAGTCGACGCGGCCAACGGGAAGATGGTCTGGACGGCTGCGGTGGGAACACCGGCTGGTCGAGGTTTCATTGCAGGTGACGAGCTGTTCACACCAACGCGAGAACAGGGTCTTGTCCGGCTGAGCCTGGCGGACGGCCGACTTCTTGAAGCCGGGCTCGAAGGGGCGTCCGACTGGATTGGCAACCTGGTCCCCACACCTGCGGGAACGCTCGCGCAAGACTACGACAGGCTGGCTTTTCTGCCGGATCATACGGCGCAGGTCGCCGAACTCATGCCGACGGGCGAAGTGGTCTCGGGAGAAGAGGCGGACATCGTTCGGGCCGCCGAATTGGCGCGCGAAGCGGGCGATGCCGTCGAGTTGGCAAAGCTGTTGGCCGAGTGGTCTCCCTCGCAAGGACGAACGCGAGACGTCGAAAGCCTGCAACTCTCATTGGCAACCGCGATGCGGGAACAGCCGGAGATGGCCCATCAAATCACTCCCCGGTTGCGAGCCAGACTGGAAAACCAGCCGCTCACGCGAACGGTCGCACATCACGCAATGGCCCGGTCGGCCGCGTTGAATCTGGAAGATCGGATGACCGCGTTGCAGGAATACTTCCGGGTGCTCGATGGAGCGCCCGAAATCATGCAGCAGGTCTCCCTTTCACCCCGTGTGTATGCCCGATATGACAGCTGGGTGCTGGCCGAACTCGATGCGTTGTCGCGGCAGTTGCCGGCCGGTTCGCAGGGGGACATTTCCCGGGCATTTCGTACGTACCGCGAGCAACTCCAGGAGACGTCCACAATCCTGGCCGTGCAGCGGTTCGAAAACCAGGCCGCCCGCCTCCCCGGTCTTGCGGAACTGCAGCTGGAACTGTCACAACAGGTCGGAACCGTTCAATCGATC
>CALJUK010000092.1 GCA_937975745.1 uncultured Planctomycetaceae bacterium
TAGGTGGTGTTGAACTCGATCGCGTGGCTGCGGGCCAGTCGTAAGTCAGACGCCAGGATGCGTGCGGTGGCTTCCAGCATTTGCTGTTGTGATCCGGAATCGGTCGAGACCATGACCGTAGCCAGGATGGCCAGAATCATTACGGAGATCAGAACTTCGACCAGTGTGAATGCGAACCGAGGGATTCGTGTCTCCGCCGGGCCAATCATTCCCGTGACCGAGTGACGGCGATGCGAACTGTGATCGCCGGGGTAGCGAATCATCATGACTGATTGCCCCCTGCCGTCGTGTTTCGTCGTTCGAAGTACCGTAGGATTCTCCAGCGGTAGCCATCGTCAGCGGAGTTGGGCTGGCCCGACGCGTAGGGGCGAAACAAGGGCGGCTTGAACTGATATCGCTTGCCGGAGTCGTACTGCAGCTGAAATGTCGGTTCGAGGTTCAGGCCGTAACTCGAATAGGGCCAACCAAACAGTAAAAAGTTGCTGGGATCCTCCAACCACTCGGAGAAGCCGATCGTGGGAAGATTGAGTCGTTCTCGATAGCGAACGTTGTCCTTCCAGCGGTCATTCAGATAGTTCCAGAGATACCCCGACAAGACCCACTCATCCGGGCGGTTGATGTCGACACGTTCTGCATAGACGGAACCCTGGATGTCAACGAAGTTTTCGCGTTTGGGCCAAATGCGAAAACTGACGGCACTGCTGGTCTTCACCTCGCCCAACACGGTCAACTGCCGACGTTCTGCATCGACGCCTTTGATGACATACCATCGGCCGGTCCGTCCTGTCGAATCAGCCAGCCAGATCGCATAGTTGCCGTTTGCCGTGACCGAGCTGAGGTCGGCCTGGCCGTTGATTTGAACGTTGCTGTAAGGTTGGGCGGCTGGCGCGGCCGTCGCGGTTCCCGTCAGTCGGATGTCGGGCGTCCAGACAAACTCGAATGTTCCACCCGCTCCGGAAAGTGCCTGATCGACGAGGACTGCACCGTGGATGGCAACTCGGCAGTCGCGGTCGAACGTGACGCTGTCGGCAACAATAGCCGGCAATCGCCGCCAGAGTTGGGCATCGTCGGCTACCGGCTGTCCCGATTGATCGAGGTAGTCAAAAGCTGTCACGTAGGAATCGTCGCCGCTGAAGCGAACCTGACCCGAGGAGACGACCGTCCCGATGATCTGAACGTTGTCGCCAATGGTCACGTTTCCCGAGCGGTAGAACAGTCCGAGCGGATTGCTTGCACTCGGACCAAGTGTCGTGTTGCTGAGATAACTACCCAGGCTTTCGGCTTGGTACTCGAAGCCTCCCGAATACAGCCGGTAGGACTGCCATCCGCTCTCGCTGACGGCGGGCTCGCTCAATTGAGAGGCCCCGCTGGTCCAGGAACTCTTGAGTCGCTGCAACTGTGTTTGGACACTGCCGCTGGGCTTGTTCTGAAACGTGATCGTTCCCGCAAAGGGATGTGGAAACCGGGCAACGCCGTTGCTTGTAAAACGGTTGCCGACATCGCTCAGAAAGTCGGCTTGTTCGGAAGAGGACCAGGCCGGATCGCCGTACAGAGTTAATCGATCGTCCAGAAAAATGTTTCCGTCGATGCGGTCGCAGGGATCCAGCACGAGCGAAGTACCTGCCCCGCGGCAATACAGGGCGTAGTTTTGAATCACATCAAAGGCTCCGGGATTGGCCACTTCGTCCCACGCCGACGTACTGCCTTTACCGGGGACACGCGGGACCAGTTGGCAATGGCCTTCAACGCACTTCTCGGCCC
>CALJUK010000093.1 GCA_937975745.1 uncultured Planctomycetaceae bacterium
CGAAGCAGTCAAGACTGTGGTTGAATCCCTCGGCGAATACGATGTCGAGTACGCATTTCTCCACATTGTCGAAGACCACCCGTTTCTACTCTTCGATCAGGCTCAGAAAGGTGTGCGGGACTTTGAGACCGGTGGTACAAAAGGAGTGCTCGCTCCAGATCGAGGGCAGTTCCTCAGAATATCGGGCCACGAGGTTCTGTTGACTCTGACCGGAGCCCGAGACGTGAAACGTGCCACGGATGGCATTCCTCGTCCGGTGCTCTTGCGTCTTGGCAGGAATTCCACGTTTCACGACCTGACGTATTTGACACGACAGGTCTACACGTTCGCATCACATTCGTGGCGAAGTTTCTTTCCCTCTCCGCTTCCCGTAACGATCCTCTATTCGGAATTGATTGCGAAGCTCCTTGGGAATCTTGGGACCGTTTCACAGTGGAACCCGAGCGTAATGCTGGGACGCATTGGAGGAACAAGGTGGGTCCTATGACATCAACTCAAAGTATTCTCCTCACCGATGCGGCGAAAGGTTTGCAGGCCCTCGTCACGACAACGGCGGGGCGAAACCCCTTGGAGCGAGTGTTTTCATCATGGTTGGTTCCTGATTGCGTGCCGCTTTCAGCAGTTCAATCCGACATTGATGCAGCAGCATCGGCAAGTGGCGCACAGCGCACCTATCAGGAAGTGGCAATACTCGGTTACGCAACGGAGTTGATGACCTGCGACGAGGGAATTCTCGATGCACTTCGTACTGGATTGGATGTCCTGAGCGGCAGAGAACCTGTCGTCGCAGGAGGCACACCGATGGGTTTCGTGACGGATGGCGTTGCCCTGCTGGGTATTGCATGTGGTGTCAGAGCCCTGAAGGATCAACTCGTCACCGACAAGACTCATCAATGGATTGATCGCTGTCGCTCTGCCTCGGAGGGGCTTGCCGTGGTTCCCTTCCAAAGGGCACTTGTCGATGCTGCGTCAGGCATGTTCCAACCGGATCATCCGGGCATCTTGCTGGACGATCCTCAGTGTGCTGCTGTTCGAGTGATGCTGCGATCCAAAGGACTTTTGGATGTTGAACCACTGGCGTCGTCAGAATCGGACGAAATACAACTCTTGACGGATGTACTTCGGCACGACAGTGACGTGCCAATTCCTCTATCCGCCATTCGGCTGTACGGTCTCAGATACGTCACCTCGAAGGTTCCCACCTTGGACCTGAACAGGCTCACGATAGAAGACTTGGGAAATGTGTTGAGGCGAGTCGAGGCAGGAATGCGGTTCTGGACGTGGGAAGCTGCACCACGAACAAAGCGAAAAGGAGCAATGGCTCGACAGTGGCACATCGACAATGAGTATCACGTGCAGAACCTATTGTGGGCGATACTCGCACCGCTGTTTCCTGACCTGAAGGATGAGGAATACACTCCAAAGGTTGGAGCACTTCAACCACGGGCTGACATTTGCATCCCTTCCATGCAATTGATAATCGAAGTCAAGTTCTGGCGGTCTACAACGTCATCGCAGGACATGATCCGAGAAATTGCGCAGGACAATAGCCTGTATCTCGTCAAGGGGTCACGTTACAAGAAGTTGATCGCCTTCGTATGGGACGATGCTCGGCGAAATCATCAGCACGACGTACTTGTTCAAGGCTTGCTCGACCTTCAAGACGTGGTAGATGCCATCGTGATCTCTCGGCCCGGAAACATGGCCGACACTCCTCCAGTGGAAAGCGACACGACGACGGAGCACAGTACAAGCGATGAATGACGGACGGGCCATCGATTACAATTGTTGTTACGGAGCGCATCATGAATCTCGAAGAGGCCATAGCACGAATCGATGAATCAAAAGCCGAAGCCTTTCGGAAGCGTCGGGCCGTTACCTTGACTTTGCCAAAGTCTGCTTTGTTCAATGCAGCTTTTCCTCCTCGAAGTCAACCCGACGCAAATCCTCGTAGAATCGTTTGATCGTGTTGGCCATCAGCCAGCGCCGATTGTCCTGTGGCCATGTTTTGATGCCTTTCACCGAGTAGTACAAGAAGAGATCGTGGATCGTGCCGAACAGACCTTGGCACGCCTCATCGTAATCAGCCGTATCGTCAGGTGGCATCGGAAGGTTGCCTGCTCTGTCGTAGATTTCGGTGGCGGTTGATTCGGTTGCTTGAATGTTGGCGGTCAATTGTTCTTCGGACATCTCTCCTGCCTCAAACTGGCTGAACCATTGGATGGCTTGTTCGGCAAGCGGTCGAAGTCCGTCTCGAATCGACTGGATGCCGTTGACAACTTCCTCCTTCGTTCCCTGATGACTCTCGTAAAACTCCTTGTGGGGCTGGTAATCGGAGTTCCACTTGATGTCGATCTCTTCTATTCGTTCGTCACCGTCGAGTGGAATCGGCCTCATGTCGTCGGACAACTGCTCGTCGATCCACGAGCTTCGGCAGACCCAATTCGAAGTCTGAATGTCGGCCAAATCATAGGCCACGAAAAGCCAGACAACGTGGGCGGGAGTATTGCCCCATCGAGCCTTCACCATGTCGTTTCGGTAGTAGCAGCTTTTTCGAAGCTCCTTGGTGACTTTCACAACGATGTCCTTGACCACTTCACGAGGATAGTGCCGATCCAAAAGAACTGTGGCTGAATACCGTTTCGCACCAGCATGGCTGACATCCTGTTGACTTCGCACCGTGTATTGACGCTTCTCCCGCACCTTCATCACGAGCGGAATCCCCTCGTCTCGAAGGTGCCCCTGACTACAGGCCCCCGTCTCGGCGAACGGCGTTCCGTCCTGCGGGCAGATTTTCTCGTAGGCAATGAGTAAGCGAGCACAATCGTGTGCATCGACGATGAGGTAGTCACAGCCTTCGTCGAGCGCCGCCTGAATGAAATCACGTTGAGCATCATCCTGAATGTCGCCGATAGCCAGAAATACCATCAGGCCGAGATCGGGAATGGTCCGCAATTTTGCAAACTGGTGTGTTACGTGTTTGGCGTGGACCTTCTTGAAGCTGCGTCCTTTCAGAACGAATCCAGCGACCCGTTTGGAACCTTTGACCCGCACATGAGTCGAGAGAATGTCCGCAATCTCGGTTGGGCCGTGCGGAGTGTCATTCGGGTCGTAAAGGATTTCTCGCAGAAACCTTTCGAGTTCGTCAATCTCGTGCAACTCTCTCACAGAGGAGATAATCGCAGGCGTGATCGCTGCATCGGGAACGGCCTTTACGACTGCGAATTCGTCAATGTCATGGATGCTGATGAGTCGTGCCATTCGTGTTCCCTTCCGCCTTTCCTGCGCCGCAGGTGTCGTTGTCTTCATCTGGGGTCTCCTTCATAGTAGCGGCAGCGACCGAATTCGAAAATTGCTCGTTCTTGTCGCCAACCGCAGAGATCACCGACAATGATCGCAGGAGGAGGCCATCATGCCCAACTTCATCTGTACCACATGCGGCACCCAGTTCGCCGATTTCGAACAGCCGCCCGAGCAGTGCAAAGTTTGTACTGACGAGCGACAGTACGTCGGATGGGATGGCCAGCAGTGGACGACGCTCGACGATCTGCGGCAGTCTCATCGGGTTGTCGTGAGGCTGGAGGAGGCCGGGCTGTACGGGATCGGCATGGAGCCCTCGTTTGCCATCGGCCAGCGAGCGCTGCTCGTCACGCACCCAGACGGAAACGTCCTCTGGGACTGCATCCCCCTGATCGATGACGGCCTCGTCGAGATGGTCAAGGGCATCGGCGGCATCTCGGCCATCGCCATCAGCCATCCGCACTACTACACAAGCATGGTCGAATGGAGCCGGGCGTTTGACTGCCCAATCTATCTGCACGCCGCCGACCGACAGTGGGTCATGCGGCCCGATCCAGCCATCGAGTTCTGGGACAGCGAAACGAAAGAGATCGGCCATGGACTGACGCTGATCCGCTGCGGCGGGCACTTCGAGGGCGGCACGGTGCTGCACTGGCCCGATGGGGCGGGCGGCAAGGGTGTGATCCTCAGCGGCGACATCCTGCAAGTCGTGCAGGACCGACGTTGGGTCAGCTTCATGTACTCGTACCCGAACCTTATCCCGGTCTCAGCATCGACGGTGCGGCGGATCGCCGCTGCCGTCGAGCCGTTCGACTTCGACCGCATCTACGGCGCATGGTGGGGGAAGACCGTCGCCACCGATGCGAAGTCGGCGGTTGAAAGGTCAGCGGAGAGGTACATCCGGGCAATTCAGGATTGAGGGTGCATCACTTCTTCCTGTCAACGGATGCGTTCATCGAGAGATGATCCGCAGTGCTTCCCCTTCCAACTGTTCGCAGAGGCCCTCGTAGTGAGATTGGGCGCGTCCGACGTAATCGGCCAGCGACTCATCGACCAAACCGAATTGACTTGTTTTGCCCTCAAGAGGCGTATGCCACGGGGAGTCCTCAGCCACGATTGTCTGATCGAGATTGTCGTCAAACTGGTAAGCAGTAATGTCAACTACCGCACCTTCCACGATCAGCCATAAGTGTTCTCCAGCAGGATCATCGGGTCGTGAACCGACACGTTTCTCAATGTCTGTGAAACCTTGGCCAAAGAGGAACACCGTCAGTAGCTTGCAGGCGTGGTGGCAGCATTCGACTGGAAAGTTCCGTAGATTCAGTCCGGTGTCGCCAAAATCATGGGCGACCAAGGCTCCGTGAAACCCCACCACAAGGCTTCTCAATCGGGAAAGGCAGTCATCATTCACCACGCCCGCTCCTTCTCCAGATCGATTCCCCATTCATCCACTACGAAAGTTGGAATGACGCCGAAGCTCGCCCGGCCATCTGCCCACTTGATCGTCTCAGGCCGTTTCGCAACTTCAGTACAGAGACGACTCGGGTGCGGCATGATCCCCACTCGGCCCAGATCGAGACGATCCGAGTCCCAACACGTCTGGATTGTCACATCGGGATGCGTTCGCTCGTGCGTGTGGCCTTCACAGGCCCGATAGAGTAGTCGGAATTCACGGTCGTCCAGATCGAAGACGCTGCCACGAAGATCAGCGGCAAACTCCGCTGCTCGTGGTCCGTGTTCGGGATCGGTGACTTCGTTGATCCGGCGTGA
The DNA here is from genome assembly GCA_937975745.1 of uncultured Planctomycetaceae bacterium. Classification (GTDB taxonomy): domain Bacteria; phylum Planctomycetota; class Planctomycetia; order Planctomycetales; family Planctomycetaceae; genus CALJUK01. The sequence continues at coordinate 5,071 of CALJUK010000093.1, forward strand.
ATCGTGAAGCACGGCGAACAGCGAGACGACCTCGACGTTCGCTCCGGTCTCTTCGGCCAAGCGTAGGCCATTTTCGAGGACTCGTGCCCAATGCGCAACACCATGGTCGCCGCCGAGCGGCAGGGTGTAGTCTTCAAGGATGGCTTGGAGGACGGGTATCAAGTTCATGTCTCCATTCTACCGTCCACACATCATGCCCTCCCACCTAACTGCACGCTGCGAGTTTGAAGTGGCAAGCGGGACAGAAACATCCCTCATCCATAAGCTCCCGTAGGGTGGGTTTGCAAGCACCATAGCAGTTGCCGTTGAAGCGAGACGACCGCTTCTCAGTGGGGTTTCTTGGTTTGGCGTTACAAAAGTTGTAACGAATTCAGATCATCCACCTAATGCCAGTGCCTGTTCATACCATTGTCGCACTTGCTTGAACTTGTCGGGATCGCCTCCGCTGTCAGGATGGGTCTGTTTCGCCAATCGATGATATGCTGACTTGATTTGATCGACATCAGCGTCGGGTGGAACATCCAAACCAATGAGACACGCTGGCGGAGACGACATCCGATAGGACTCACGCTCTGCATAGTACACATCGGGGCTCACGTAGCACGTGGAGTACCACCGATTCTTCGGTGTCGCTTTCCCCGTCGTCTCGAACGCCTCACGGTCAAGCACAAACGTCTTTTGATGCCAGTCGTACCACTCGCCAGTCAGTTGTTTGTCTTCCCGGTAGCGTTCGCAATCTACGTAAATCCGTTTCTTGGTCTTCTTGACGATTCGGTACTTCGTGCAGAACCCGCCACGGCACTCATAGACAAATTCGAGAATCGCCGTCGAATCGCTGTCGGATGGTGCTTGACGCTTTCTCCGCAAGGCAGCTTCCTTCTCTCGGATGTTCCGAGCGTCTTCGTTGGAAACGAGATTCACATCGCCCACTGCTTGAATAGCGGCTTTGTGTGCGGCGTCCGCTGACTTTGCAAAACCCCGTGCCAGTTCCTTGAAGTCCCCGCAGCCTGTCAGCACAACCCAAAACCACTTCTGTTTCCCGACAGAGCATCGAGAGAATCTGGGGCGGTCGTCCTTCTGCATTTGCCGGTGGAGGTAACTGGAAGCCCATGAGACGCCACGATTGTACGCTCGGCTTTGACCTCTACTACGGATAGCACTCCACGCAGCACGACGGGCCTCGGTTTTCGACTCACAAAAACCTTGTTCGGTCGGGTGTGACTCGTCCCATTGGTGCTCACTCCCGACTCCGATCCAGACCGCCCAAAACCAGTGATTCTCGCCGTACCAGCGTTTCCCGGCATTCGTGACCGAGAAGACGTTCTTGATTGCTGTCATGGCGTCACCTCGATACACGATTGAGGTGATCGATCAAGTCATCCTGCTCATCGCTGTTGAGATCGTCGATGAGCGAGATCAACTGGTCACGCCGTACAAGTTCGTCGGCCTCGGCATCGTCAAGCAACCGATTGTCCACTGTATCCACAACGCCAAGCAGTCCGTTCGCATTCTCCAGTCGCCACAACTCATATCCGCACGTCGGACTGTCGTATGTGTGGGACAATGCCTCACTCGGCTGCTGGGGACTTTCAACTGCTTCCTGAAAAATCGAAATGGCTTCTGCAAATGTCATCTCCGTGACCTTTCTAACGGCATCATTGCCAAATGTTGGTGTAGACGGAGCATCACCTCGACGAAGATGTGATGCACCAAATGCACGAGTGGCGTCCAACAACGGACGCTCGCTGGTATTGCTCGATCTCTTGGATCGCCTCGAATAGCGTGTCTGAAAGCATGTCTTTCCTCCATGGGTGATGTTTGTTGTTGTGGGCGCAGATCGTCCCCACGAAAGTCCCAGATCGTTGGGCCGTCCCGAGTCAAATGAGCACAGTCTCAACTGCGAGCGTGCTCGCCGTCATTCCGGCTTTCATTCGGTACGCCAAGAGAGTCACCTGTGGGCGACTACAGCGGCGAAGATCATTTGATGAATCATTCAGACTGTCGATTGATTCGGCGGAACTATACCACACGTGGTCGGCTTTGATCCAGATCAGTTTCACTAAGCGCTACAACTCTGTGAGTCCGTTCGTGAATGATACATGATTTCAACGACACCCTTGTCCAGAAACCAGCGCCTTGACTGAGACTTCGCCCGGTAGTCTCCTTTGTGTAGTAGCCGTGCCTTCAACAGAGCGTTGATAATCGCTGTTCGTTCCTTCGTCTTCTTGGGGAATCCCATCTGTACCAGAAGTTTCTGGCTGGCCCGGCGTGTCCCAGACTTTCGACCTGAAAACAGGTAATTGAACAACCGAGTGATTGCGTCCAGCGTCGGGTATCGTCCGTTTCGTTGGCGAAGGCTGCGGCCCGCACTCTTGAAGGCTTGGCGAACCCGAGTCATCACGTCGTCTGGAAGCGGTGTGAGGTCCGGTTCATAACACCATTCGCTCCCAGAATCAGGCGTGCTTATCCCCCCACATAATAAATGGGACGGTCGGATTGTGGGGGAAAGGAAAGAAGAAGTTGGCTGCTCTCCCATGATTGCCGGGGCGAACTCGTACCTCTCGGCATACTTCCCGTTCAACCACTTTGACCGCAATTCCGACAGTACCGCCTTTCCCTGATCCGACTCGCTAATAACGACGTTATCAACGATCCGATCCACGTGACACAGGACTTCTTCGTCCTCACCCGCCAACCAACGGGTGATCTTGCCGTTGTGCTTCTTCGCCACGAACGTATGCAGCAGGTATTTGACTTCGTGAGTGTCTCGTCCGAAGAACTCGACAAACACAAACCACTTCGTCAGCGTCGAGATGACTTCCAGAAAGCGGTCTTCACAAGGAAATCCATGTTCGACGAGAAACTTCACGAACTGCACCCATTGTCCGCTTCTGGACACTGACTCCACATCAGCACGCCAGAACGCTTCTGGATATTCATCGTTCTCCACAAGCGGAAAGCTCTTCGACGCCTGTACTTCATCTCCGAATTCTGGTGTTGCAGGAACGTTCGGGACGACCTCCTGTTCTTTCTGGATGCCGTTCGTGGCAATCAGGTCGTGGTCGATCTCATACCCAGAACGTGCCCATGACCAGACGGCCTGCACGACTTCTTCACAATCCCGAACAAGCTCGCACTTCTGTTGTTTCGTCAGCCGACTGTGCGTGATGCTTTCACCTTCCTTCAAGAATGTGTCGTACATGAATTCCAACTGGCCGAAGTACGCATCGAGAATCTCCTCGAAGCTGGGTGACTTCGGAGGGAACATGAAGCACCGCACTTGCTCGATAGGATCGACGACGACTCGTTGCGACGTTAGAAACTCTGATCTCATTCCGGTGAGATGGCAGGGACACTTTCCAAATGTGCCGTTACTCTTCGGTGGCGCAGGATAGTGCTCGATATGGGGTAGACCGATTCGAGACAGCAAGTTCGTCTGGCGGCGGTGAACAACATGCGTCGGCTGAGGTTCGGCGTAGACCTTCCAGATGGCCAGCCCGAGATTGCCACTCGAAAAGCACCAGATGCGATTGGGGAAGTTGTCGTACACGACCTTGGCGATCTGAAAGAAGCGGAGCGATGGTTTGACGACAGGCACAAACCGCCAACTCCATGGTCCCGCACAATACATGAAATCGGGATGCCAACGAGTCGGAACAGGATTCCAGCCGATGACATCGTGGGAGTCGATGTCGATACAGTCGTTGAATGTGTTGTCCCCTGCCATCATGCCCAGCCAGAACGCCGTTTCGTAATCAGCCGGGTGGAGGCGGTCCTCCCATGGCCAATTGCTGGAGAATCGGTCGAAATCCAAATGCTTCTCGGCGAGGGGGTCCACCAAATCCGTGTAGAGTTTCTGCCAGCCGCCTCTGGTTTTGAACGGTCGCCATTTGGGGAATGTTGGGCCATCCTCGATCCTGAAGGCTTCGTAGGCCGTTCTGGTGTAAAAGCCATCGTTCTGGTAGGCCCAGATAAACCGCCGCTTGAAGAACTCGACTTCATCTGGGTACTCGGAAGCCAATCGTCCTTGCGCTTCTCGACGGCTGGTGACTATATGGGTGATGATCCTTTCTGACGATAATGAGACATCCACAAATGCGCCTTTCGGTCTGGACTTTCTTGCGGCCTCCGATTCCAGTGTCGGAGGCCGCTCTTGTGTCAGCGTATGATAGTGCGTCGAAGTTGAATTCTGGCCGAAGGGATGGCAATCCGGTCCTCAGCGGCAACCGGACATCCAGCAATTCGAAGAGGGGGGGCTGACGATGGGTTTCCTTTCACTGGTAGTCGCACCACTCGCATTTGTCTTCGTCATTTAGAATCGCCCCACATTCTGAGCAGTTCTCTCGGAAGGGCAGGTTCATCGACCGTGCGAGGTCTTGATACAAATCAATGGCATCGTCTTCTTCGAGTTTGATCTCTTGATCGTAGCCGTTGCGCAGCCAGACCTGCCCGGTGTCGGGATCACGCTTGACCTGCACCCTCTGGGCCTTTTGTTGTGCCGCAATCGAAGACAGGATGATCGCCTCATGTTCCTTCCTGCTCAGGCCGAGAATCTGTTCGGAATGTGAGTAGGCCATCGCTTGTGCTTCATTCTTGTCGTCGGTCGCCCACCATAGAACTGGGGGTGCGTCCAGCCGGTTTGAGAGTTCGCCACTGGGGAAGAATCCGGGGTATCCTTCAACGACGATGATGGCTCGAAATCCGTCTCCCTCATGGTGTTCTCCCACATCGAGTACAAATCGACGCCCTTCAGTGAGCAGGTCGCCAACGCTGATGTCTTCGTGTCTTTTCATGTCGTAGCCTGTTCTGGAAAGGGTGCGGCACTTATCGCCGTGATCGTCGCCGCCGCTGTCGCTCCGCTTTCCTCTTCGAACGCCGATCCTTTGTTTGTTTTCTCGACTGCCGTTTGCGTTCCAGAGCGAGGAAGTTTCGGAGACTACGTGCTGCCTCGGCATCGTTTCGATGGAACTCGGCAGAGCGGAATTGTCCCATCCCCGAAAGGATTTGGTTTCGAGACATCAACTCCACGAATCGGTGGACAAGCGGATGATCTTTCAGCGCCACATAGCGGCAAGGTGTGTACTCGGTGGGGAGCGGCGTTGGAGTCGCCGCAAAGAGCACTCGTCGATACCCCTCTGGCTGCGGAGTTATGTCCAGAAGCCCATCGTTCGTCTGAAGAACTGCGTGGCGCTCTGCGACGAGATAGACGCCCGAAAATTCCCAAATGAGCCAGCCCGTCTGTACTTCGCCGAGACCATCGGCCACGGCGTCCTCCACATTGGAGAAGCACTTCATCAGTTCTGCATCCGGCGTCGGTTCCACTTGAACCACAACTGGCGCTTCCGCATCCAGCATGTCGCAAAGCTCACGAATCTCGGGTGAGATTTCCCGAGGCAGCGATGCAAGGAACTCGCAGTTCTCAAACCAATCGACGACATCTGCTGTTGATGAAAACATCTTTTGCCATCCTCCTGCTTTTGAAGTGTGCTTCCACGAATGACGTGGCGATCACGTCGAAGAACAGAGGCACCTAGTCAGCCCCCTGAAACCGTTACAGCGCTGTGCCTGCGCTCCGCTCAAGAAGTAGGGAAAGACGCAAGGAATGCTCTGACATGCCGTGTGAACAGGCTTCTCGATCATTCATGTATCTCCAACTGAATTTCGACTTGCCGATGAAGTGGAACGATCTCGTCGTTCGTCTGGCTGTCCGAGGCGATCACTACACTGAGCGAGAATCTGACTGGCGACTTGCTCGGGGCTGTAACCGGCTGGCAGTCGTACCAACGGCTTTCCATATCGAGTGCAATACCGTCGCACTTCTCCAAAGCCGTGGCTTGCCCACCGGATGGCAAGGAGCACGGCGGCGATGTCAGTTCGGGCAACGTAGGGCTCGAAGCTCGTTACCGATGTGCCGTGTTTCGTTGAAAGCCAGACGAGTTCCGACAACTGGAATGCCGATTCCAGTGCGGCCTTGCTGTGGGGGCGGTTGTCACCGCCGATCAGCAATAGGCTCCGTCCTTGTAGAAGTTCGGCAGCAGCGGCAAGTTGAGGTATCGGTGCCGAAGGTGCTTCTTCGGGGGGAGTCTCGTCTGAGGATGCGAGAAATCGATTGATCTCCCGAACAACAAGGGCGTAACCCGGTCGATCAGCGAGTTCCGGGGCGTCATCGATGTGAGGAAGCAGCAGGTCTCGAATCTCAACGGAACTGGGAGGTACGCCAAGATCGACGAGTTCATCGAGTAGGAGGCCGATCTCGTTCCACAGAGCCGCTCCTCCGTTGTCGTCGGCATCATCGATTCGAGAAACGAGGCCATCCAGATCGCCAACGAGTCGCCCCTTCTGTTCGTCTTGCTCAATCCGTCGCTGAGCCGCATCTCGGAAGGAATGAAGGCGATTCAACAATGACGGCCATTGCGTTGGATCGGCGAGGTTGTCGGCCTTCATGTGTCGGTCGATGTAAATCCCCAACCGTTCGGCCTGTTCCTTCAACCATACGAACACTGCAAGTTGCTCCTTGTCTGTCGGACCACCGATGTTCTCAATCGCAGACAGAAGCGCAGATTGAGCTTCGGCAACAAGCAGCAAGAGTTGTTGCAGGTTGCCCCGGTCGTCGTCCAAGCATCCGAAAATCTCTCGGACCACCTCCAAGGCCGCTCCGGTTGCCTCAAAGCAGCCGCCGAGCGTGTCAAGGAGTGCGAGGTCCGCAGGGGGGCTGAAGGACGGATGGTTCATCCAAAGAAAGCACTCGGCTTCTTTCGCCCGTTCAATGATCTCTCTGTCGAGCGGGGCAATGTCGTCAGAAAAGTTCGTCCCACGTGACAAGAGGCGTTGTCGAGCAGCCGTCCAACGAGCCCCTTCCGCCTTCAACTCGCAATGCTCCACAAGACTGTTTGGGATGAGCGCTGGTGCAACCTCTGATTCTTCTTCCTCTGTCGGGGCTCGTGTGACGGCCAACAGTAGTTCGAAGAGGTGGTGAACTTCCGCACGCACGGCGGCGTCTCTCGACGACAACCCAATAAGCTGACGAGCAACCGAATTCAATGTGGATGTGATGGTGTTCATGCTTCCGTGCTCCTGTTGTCATCTGGTTTTTGCGTTCTCGGCGACTTCGAGGTCGGTTTTGACCTTGCGAATCGCTTTGTGGAGAGGGAGTCCCCGAAGAATCCAACGAAGACACGATGCGACATCCTTCTCGTCTTCAAGGACTGCCTCGACTTCAATGTGGTCTGGCACCATCTCTTTGAGTCGCTTGAGGCGAACGTTGCTGAATTTGTCTCGTCCACCGACCTTGAGCCGTGTGAAATCCCGAAAGCGAAGCCGTCTCATCGGCGTGTCGATGATTCGTTGCAACGGGGTGGCGTGAGTCTTCGACATGCTTGTCCTCCGATCTTGTTGGCGCACACCATCCCCACAGAAGGCGCACCTTGAGCGCCAGACCACTGAGGGGTTCTCAGAGCGTGCAATCACCCGGAGGCCAGCACGGGCCAGTAGACGCCCCCAAGCCTATCGAGGGAGCGAAGTCCTGTTTGTCACGCTGTGCAGCGTGGACCGGTGAGCGAGTCGGTCTGTGGGGTTTCGGTCGTAGGACGAATTACCGTGGTCGGACTTCTATACCGCCTCCCACCCTGCGGCGGTCACACCTTGGTTGACATGCTCATCGCCAACCTCGTCTGTCTCTCTCCTTTGAGCAGAACATTCTGGAAATCAGTAGCTCAGGCTGTTGTCGCTTCGCCGCCACAACAGCAGTCCTGCAAGGTTCCTACTCATTTTCAACCTGCTTCGCTGCCTCCTCCAATACTGTGAACACGTAGCGTGTGTGGGGATTCCTTCCCCGTTCCCAACGTCGAAACCCACCTTCCAGTTGCAGTCGATACGACATCTGATCGGTAGCGGCCTCCAATGTCACATCCAAATGACGTTTCAGAATTACTCCAATTGCCCGCTCCCGTCCTTTCTCTGTGTCCCGCTCGGTGGGGGAAAAGAGCGTTCGAGCCAATCCCTGATCGACGGCAAGTTTGGCCCATTCCTTGGAGCGCAGCCGTTTGCCCGGCTTCGCCGCCCCAAGGATCGAGAGAGCTTCTCGAATCGGATCGTCTGCCGACTTTCTGGTTCCATAATTGGCGAGAAACTCTTCGAATCCGTTCACCTTCAGGATGCCGCCAACGACCTTGGCCCACCGAGACATCGGATGCTTCACAGACTCATCATGCGGGCAGCCTTCGACTTTCCAACGCTCGATCATCCCACGAAGCTCGGCTTCGATACGCTCACGATTCTCAGGCAAGAATTCCAACTTGGGGTTTCCAATTGGTGTTGGTCGATCATGGACATCACCGTTTGGTGCCAGATGGATCGGCAGACTGCGATTCATCAGGTCGGGGCTGAGCGCCCCATCATTGGTGTTGATCGTTACGACGAACTTGTTGTCAATGAGCAATGGCTCGCCAGCCCCCGGAGAGGAAAGGAAGACCTCACTGCTGGTGACGAAACTCTCCAAGAAACTGGACCGGATGAAACGTGCTCTCCCTCCAGAACTATCGATTCGTACATTGTCGAAGACCGCCATGCCAATGTCTGGATTCAATCTGACCTGCTTCTGGAACTGGCTTTGCATCGGCCAATCGATGGACTCGTAGAGAATGTCGGCTTTAGGGACTGTGCCCCTGATGAAGTCGGTAATGGTTCCCTTGCCAGAATGACTCTTGGTTGATGTCAACAGTACAAGAGGCTTTTCGCCTTTCCAGTGCCTTCGCAACAGCACGGTCAGTGCGGCTGCGATGGCATTGGTCCGGTCGGCGGTCGTCGCAAACGCCATCACATCCAAGAAACGTTGGATCGTCTCCGTTGTGTCCATGAAGGATGGTTCGCTGCCGAGGTACAGAACCCGATTGCCCTTGCCGCCATCGTTGTAGCCGGGTTTTACGAGCGAGAAGTTCTCAAGGTAGAATGGGCTCCAAGTGACTTCATCTGCCGGGAGAAACTGAGTCAGGAACTCCTCCGACCGGAGCATTGCATTCAAGTGCGAGGCCGTTGGAATTTCGCTGACGACCTTCCCTTCCTTGACCACACGCATCGGAACTCGATCCACGATGACTGGCCCGAGTTGTGAGGATTTCGTGACAAGGCGAGTTTCCCTTGATCGTAGAACATGAATCAGGCCATGACCGTCCGTCTTGTTGCGGTAAAGGTCGTTTGCTTGAGCCAGTCGCTCTCCCAGACGCCGGTAGTTGCGGGCCGCACCACGCTCGACACGCCAGATGAACGCTCCTTCCTTTTGCTCTTCTTGTGGGGGGCAAACGTCGCCTACGTCCCCTAACGGTTCGTCTCCCTCGTCAGGGGAGTTGATGTCAATGGTCGCCTCCGACCGGATTGCTTTTCCGTTGGGTCGTTTTGAAGGCAACTTGATTGTCTCATTGGCCATGTTTCTCAATCCTTTCGGCTGGTGTCCCATCTGATCTTCGTGGCCAAAAGAGACACTCGCCTCACCAACTGCTTTCGGATTACAGCCGACTTACTGAACCAGAGATTTGTCTCACAGCAGTGATGTGGCCAATCCGCCCGACCGAGCGGCATCACATCACACGGCACGCACATCACCGGCAGCTTCACGGGCGAGCGACAAGCCAGCACGGTGCGACTAAGCAACACCAGTAACAAGTTCGGGCGCTGCCTCCAGATTGATTTCGTCAGCGTCTAAACCGCTGATGAAATCACGTGCCTCTTGGACCACTAGCGCCCTGATGTGTGGATTGCATTTGAGGCAAGCTACAAAGTAGTTGCCGGTTTTCGTCCGGTACAGTGTGTCATACCGGTACAATGAACTGTGAACTGCAATCTCTACGACGCCTTCTGCTGCCGTGTCGTACAGTCTTCCGTCAATAACTGCCTTCATCGTTTCTAATCCTTTTCACAGTGGTTGAATTGCTGGGGCTTCGGGCGAGCGACAAGCCCGCCACGTCATCATCGATCTCGTGGTGGTCTCCGGGTTTGGTCTCAGACAGAGTGTCAGTGAGTCGCCCGACTCAACTTCCTTTTACGACCGAAAAGTGGCGATGTAAATTTGTGGAAACTCGATTCCCACAGAATTCCTTCTGTAGGAAAGCGGTTTGAGGCTGCGAAATACGGGGCGAAAAACTTTGAGTTTTTTTTCGAAAAGCGGCCAGTGCGTTTCTGTGTAAATCCCCTCTAAGTCCTTGTGCTTCTCGGCCATTCTTGGCGAACTTTTCCATCGACAAGTCCGTCAAACACAATGCGAGTGTCTTCGTATCTTTGCTTGAAGTAGTGCGAGACTCCTGCATCACGGCACTGGCAATCAATGTCCCTCACCCAGTCAAGGTCCATCGGACGACGCTTGACTTTACCTGCCTGTTCACAGCCCGTGATGATCCAGTGGATTTGCCCATCGAGGTAAGGACGGAAATCGACCGGACCCAAAAGCGGTTCGGCGGATATGAAGCGAACCTTCGCTGGGATCGCCCGAAGCATTTGCACCCGAAATAGAGATTCGCTGACTCCGCAGGTGACGCCGAGCCAGACGTTCGAGTAGCCCGCTCCCCAGTCCGAAGGCAGCCGTTCAGAGATCAGTTCAGGCCGCTTCGTCAGCACCAACCAGTCGAGGTGTGAACATGACCGGATCACATCCCACGCTTCTGCTCGCCACTCGTCCGCACCGGGATGAAAGAAATCCGACATCGAGCAAGTGAAGATTCGGAAGCGGCGACCTGCTGCTTCGGCTTTGCGATCCCACTTTGCTGGGTTACTCCAATTCACCGTTCGGATCGGCCCATCAAAAGGCACCTTTCCTGCCCGACGCATAATGCCGTCGATGTAGCAGTGTTTGCATTCTGAAGAGACCTTGTGACATCCCCACCAGAAGTTCATCGTATGATCTGTCCAACCAATTCCAGAGTTCTCAGCCATCGTAAAACTACCTCAATGAATGCGAACCTTTCGGTTGGTTGCAGGGCTGAGCCAGTCGCAGTAGTGCGACTCCGCTGTGGATGAAACGTGTCCATTACGCTCGGTCAGGTCGCTACTATCCTTCCTGATCCGTGCTCGCCAGAAACAACCACGAACTCGGGTCATTCAACAAGTTGTCGATGTCCTCACGCAGACGCTCCAATTGCCGCTGCGTTACGAGAAAGTTCGTTGGCCTGAACTCGTCCTTTGGGGCGAGTCTGGCAGTGAGAATGCCTATAGGCACCTGTTCGCCGTCCTGCTCCATGCGACCGGCAACGAGACTGAGAATCTCAATCACCGGAGCATCGAAACAGCACCATCCTTCGTTCTCCATTGGTTGTCCTCCCGTCTGATCCAGCGTGTCGCACGTCACTGGCGGACGTTACGTGTGTCTTGCGGGTGTCAGCCGGGATACTCCGACCGAGTGGAATGCTCGTGCCAGACCTCTACGGCTTGGTGAAGGTCAGAGGCACGACATCCACTCGAACGGCACAGGAAGGGTAGGCGGGAATTCGGGCGACGAAAATGGACACGATTTGGCACAGGTGTGCCATGCCCCTTTCCGACGAGAGGATCGAGGATAGAATGCCCGGACGAGAGGAGTTGTGTGAGTGGTCAACGCCCACTCACGCCGCCAGAACCAACTGAATGACAGCCGAGTCCCATTCGGCAACGGAAGCGACGAAAAGTTCAATTGGTCTTCTGAACTCTCGACTATTCTCGAAATCTGGCCGTTCGGCGAAAGCGTCGAACGGCTTTCTCTTTTCCAGGACAAGAGTTAGGTCGTTCACGGTACGGTTCAAACAAATCGAATCCAGGATCTGCCGCCGAACGGTGTTGTTTGAACCACGCCAGATATCTGACGCCCTTTGTGTCCAGTCAAAGAGTCTCACCGCCAGCTCCCCGCGTGCAGGGTCGACGTCCCCCAGTTGGGCCAACGTCGCGTCCACGTTCGCCACTTCGGCCTTCAGTTCGTTTGTCTTGGCCTTGTAGGTCTCCTCGTCGACCATGCCCGCCAAATACGCATTCAGCAGGCGGTCCTGCATGTTTGCCAATTCCGCTTTTCTCTTGGTGAGCGAAGTCGACTGCCGTCGTCGATAGGCCGTCAAGTCCGTGACTGCCGCACACAGTTCCGAGCGGAACCACGTAGCGATTTCCGGGTTCGCCATCCGCATCTTGTCCAGATCGTCGACGATGGCACGTTCGAGATCGGCTGATTTCCACCGAACAGTTGGATGGTCGTGGGCAGGGTGATTGTTGGCACATCGATAGTAGATGTGTTCGCGGACTCCGCCCCCCTTGAGCTTGCGGCGGATGCGCTCGCCTGTCAGCGACTGGCCGCAGTACTGGCACCGGAAGAGTCCACCCGCCAATGGATGTTCCGGTGACCCGGTTCGGCGGTTCCGGCCATGCAACACATCCTGGCAGGCATCAAATGTAGTCCGGTCAATGAGCCGTTCGTATCGTCCTTCGAATACCTGCCCATTACGATGTAACTCGCCAATATAAAAGCGGTTGCTGAGGATGTACGACAGCGCGGTCCGGTGGAACCGGCGTTGGCTGGTCCGAAAAACGTGCCCTTCGCTGTCGAGTTGATCGGCCAGCGACTTGAAGGTGTAACCGCCCGACGCGTAGAGCTCAAAAATCCGGACGAGCGTGCGAGACCTTTCGGGATGTGGCTGGATCGGCTCATCCCGGTCATCTACGTTAGCGTAGCCGTAAGGGGCAAGACCCGTCGGCCAGCCTTGCCGGACCTTCTCGTCGAGCCCCTTAATGACTTCTGAGCGAAGATTGTCAGAGTAGTACTGGGCGACGGCGGCCATCACATTGAATGACAGCGCCCCCGCTGCACCGGGACCGAACTGGTTGTCGACGAACGCCAACTGCACGCCGCAAGCGTCTTCGAGTTCCTGCATCCGGACGGCGTCTCGCATGTTGCGGCAGACCCTATCCAGTTTGTGGCTGAGGATCGACTTGATCTTCTCCCGTCTTGCGTTGGCCTTTACCCAAGCAAACATCTCGTTGAAGATCTTGCGTTCCGCTCCCCGCTTGGCGGACTCGGCCACGACGAATTCACGAACGATGTGCCAACCGTTTGCTTTGGCCCTGTCTCGAGTCACACGCAGTTGCGCATCAATTGAGTACCCCTCGCGCTGCTCTCTGGACGAAACCCGCGCCCACACGACCACATTCATGATCTCCGCTTCTCCTCCTCGGCGTTCACCAACACTTCGGCGAGCCTGCGGACGTTCATCAGGATCTCGATGGCCTCATCTTCGCTGATCACTCGGCCATAGGCTCTGGACCAGATACGGCGGGCCTCAGCGATCCGTTCGTCCGACAGCCACTGCGTCGACAGTGGACGTGCGGCAACCGAGCCGGGCTCAGGCACATGATGCCCGGTCGTCGCGTGAAATCCAGTCAGTTGAGCCGAGGAGGGCACGAAATCCTTGCTCCCAAAGTCGAGACGGAAGTTGTGGGCCTATTCCGTCCGCAATCCTTGGTGGCAATTGTCTGCGCCGATTAGGGACATGTCTGCGGCGATTCGCATGCGCGGCGAAAAACACATGCGGCGCATGTCCCTAATCCCTCGCGCATATTCCGCGCATGTGAGTTTGGAAACGAACCCTTGGCACATCGCCCATGACTCGTAGGATTGTGGCGAATTGAGCGGTGACCGTGCTAAATGCCGTCGGCCGAATCGACGTGATCTGAGTTGGTCGCTGCTACACGGAGCAGTTTCTCATGGAAGAATCCAGCGAATCTGAGGACCAGACAATTGATCCACCCAATCCGTCCATTGAGGCTGGTGCGGCACTTTTTGCTGCGCTGTTCTCTGAATCAGATATGATTCTGATCCGGCCCATCGAAACGTGGATCGACGCGGGTAGAAATCGCAGCCAAGTAGATTATCGCAACACCTGCTACCGCGTCGCCAAGCCTCAGTTGCTCAAGGTCACGTTGCTTCAGCTAATGCCGCTGGCCGCGAAGGAGCGCCTGAACCTCTTCTTCGGGGTCTGCCCTCGCTTCGGAAACGACGGCCACTTCGATCTGGCGTGGCAGATTCGGACGGTTCGTGCCCTGTGGACGGACATCGATCACGTCACGGTCGAAGAGGTCCGTCAGCGACTCGCCAAGTCGTCGCTGCCGCAGCCCTCGATCATCGTCCACTCGGGCAACGGAGTGCATCTCTACTGGCTGCTCGACGAACCTTACTTGATCGACGACGCTGGTGATCCAGCTCCAGTTGAAACGGAATGGATACAGAAGCCAGACGGCGGCAAGAAGCAGCGAAAGTTCATCGTCGAGAACGGCGACAAGGTCTACTTGGACCAGCGTCGGCATGTATCTCGCCTTAGCCCCAAGGCGGAACACATCCAGGACCTACTGGCTGGTATTGCGAAGGCGCTCAAGGGCGATCACACCACTCACCTATCGCGGTTGCTACGAATCCCCGGTTCGTTCAATCGGAAGGACCAGCGGAACGGGATTGAACCGGTGCCGACAGCCCTGATTGAATGCGACGCGACTCGCAAGTATCCGCTGGCGACATTTGAGCGCCTGAAGTCGGTATCTCCTGAGACCGAGCGGTCGAAGCTGATCGCCACAATGCCGCTTCCGGTGCCCCGCAAAGTCTCACCGTCGAAGACTGACAAGCTCGCCGAACTCATCGCGGCCTGTGGAATCGCTGCTGCCGGGTGCCGATCAGAAGCCGACTTCGCAGTTTGCTGCTACGCGATCCGAAACGGAGTAGCAAAGGAAGACGTCTGGACGCAAGTGGAGGCTGTCGGAAAGTTCGCAGAACAAGGGCGTCGCTATTTTGACGTCACTTGGGCCAATGCGGAGTACGACGCTCGGGTGACCGTGTTCAATAAACTTCAGACACATTCCACTCTCCCATCAAAGCCGAGCACGGATGATAGACTCGACACCTGCGAAGACGAGTCCGCCGATCCCAACTTCGCGGAGGAACAAGAAAGCGGTTCGAGCCGTCCGGTGATTCGCGTTGATCCCTCAGTAATGCCGGTCGGTGACACATTGCACAAAGTGACGGATCGCCTGCTGTCGGCCGGCAACTGCTTTAGCCGCGCTGAACAGCTTGTTGTGATCAACGATCAACAGATCTCCTCGATCCTCAACTCTGCAGAGTTAGCAGGTCTCCTCAACCAGCACGTCGAGTTCTATTTCGTTAGCGCGGAAGGTGGGGAATACAAGCCGCTCCCACCGGCTTACTCCAACACCTGGCTAAACCATCACTTTGAGCGGGGCCGTCTTCCGGCCATCAAGCTCTTCACCCGCAACCCGGTGTACACCGAAGACTGGCGGCTCCTGGCACCTCGCTTTGACGCGCCGTCGGGCATCTTCTATGCCGGTCCAGCAGTCACCCCACTCTTCGACACTACGCACCTGGACCGGCTTCTTCGAGACTTCTGCTTCAAGAAGCCCGCTGATCGGACCAACTACCTGGGCGTGCTGCTGACAGCGATCCTGATGCCGCGCTTCATTGGCTCGAAGCCCGCCGCTCTCTTTAACGGCAACCAGCCGGAACTCGGCAAGTCGATCCTCGCCCAAATCATCTCCCTTCTCCGTGACGGTCAGACCGCCGAGACCGCGTCTTACAACCCGAACGACGAAGAGTTCGAGAAGCGGCTGGGAGCCATCGTCCGCCGGGGCACGACCACCATCATCATTGACAACGCCAAGGCCCGCGGCCGGAATCCCAGTATCGACTCAGCGTGCCTCGAACGCTCGATCACAGACCCGATTCTCTCATTCCGGTTGTTGGGCCAGTCCGATTCGATCCGCGTGGAGAATTCTCACATCTTCTGCATCACAGCCAATGCGCCGGATGTGAGACGCGACCTCGGCAGGCGGAGTGTGGTCATCAATCTGTACTACGAAGGCGATCCCAAGCGGCGCGCTTTCTCGATTGTCGATCCCGAAGGGTATGTGCAGCAGCACCGGCTTGAATTACTGGGCGAACTGGTCGGCATGGTTGAGCGGTGGAAAGCCGCTGGTATGCCGCTTGCAACCACGCATTCCCGATTCAACAAGCGGGGCTGGGGAAACGTCGTGGGCGGCATCCTTGAGGCCTGCGGCGAACCCGATTTTCTGGCAAATGCCGAAGAAGCAGCGGCCCAGCTGGACGAGACGCGCCGCGAGTTCTCAGAACTGATCAGCGTTCTGGCGGACCACCCCCAGGGCGTGTGGACGGCTTCTGAACTGGTGGAACTCTGCGGCAAGCACGGATTGCTGTCAGCAGACCTCGGCGGCGGCTCACAACGTTCGTTGGCAACCAAGATGGGCACACTTGCCGGACGCTTTATCTCTGAGGGCTTTCCGCTCGTCGATGGGCGGCAAGCCGTGTTCCACAGGACCCAAGACCGCAAGGGGAGCTCCTATCGGGTCTGCATCGAGGACGAAGTGCCGAACCTTGAGGGAGTTGCCGAACCTATGCCGAACCTCGCCCTGACCATAGGTTCGGCACTCTAACTGATTGGAGCATAAGCAGATGCAATGCGGTGCCGAACCTTGCCGTACCTTTTTGGTAACTCCACGTATGTACGCGCATGCGCGGGCGCACGCACGCGGGATTTGGTCGCCTGGAAACAGGTATGGCAGGTATGGCAGGTCCGGCAGGTCTG
>CALJUK010000094.1 GCA_937975745.1 uncultured Planctomycetaceae bacterium
CGTTCACAATCGCCATCGACACGCAGCACGATCAACTTGTGGTTGCAGCGGACGCTCAGACGCGCCCGCGTGTGATCCAGCTGATCGAGTATCTAGACCGTCTGTCTGTCCCGGCCGAGGCCACAATCCAGTTGGTCTCCAGCCAGGAAGATGCGGCGACAATTCGAGCACGAGTCGAGCCGGCCTTGTCGCGTCTGACACCGGATGAACCTCAGGTCGTGCAGGCAGACTCGCGACCGACAGACTTCTTGAATTCGGATGACCCGCTTCCACAACAAAAGCCAGCTCCTCAGCCCAACAACGAGCCGTCCTCTCAAACCGTCAAACCAAATTCTGACGGTGGCAGTGCGGGGGGAACTCCTGCCGAAGCGACTCGGCCGCTACTGAATATCGAGGGGCTGCGTGGGGCGGTCAGCATTCAGGACGTCCCCGGCATTGGGCTGGTGGTCACCGGTAACAAAGAGGACGTCGATGCGGTCGTCGGCATCATTCGTGAATTGGAACGAGTGGCGGTGGGCAGCGTGCCGGCAATCCACCTGCTCATGCTACAGCACGTTCAGTCTGCATCGTTGTCGACGCTGCTGAATACGGTATTCGAGAAGCTCACGGGAGTTCGGTCGACCGGCAGCACTCAGCAGGCGACAGTCAGCATTGTTCCCGTCGGTGTTCCGAATGCCATTCTAATTATCGCTTCGCAGCGGGAAATGGCTGGAATTCTGAAACTTGCCGAGCAACTCGACCAACCGGTTGATCCGAACGACGTCATCGAGCTGTTCGCATTGAAGCATGCGGTCGCATCGCAAGTGGCAACCGCAGTTGAGGGGCTGTTCGCGCAGCAATCGCCCGTCGGTCTGCAACCGGCAGTCACCGTTCTGGCCGATTCCCGCACGAATTCGATCATCGTGCAAGGCTCGCCCCGGGATCTGGACATGGCCCGCAGCCTCATCGAGAAGCTGGACCGTGACTCGTCCGATGCCGTCAGTCGGATGCGGGTTATTCCGCTGCGACATGCCATCGCGACCGAACTTGCAGACATCATCAACACGGCATTGCAGAGTCTGCTGAACCCGGCGCAGCCGCTTCAAGGAGCCGTCACTGCCGGCCAAACCAACCAACAACTCAGCGAAGTCAAGTCGGTCGTTGTCGAGTTTCTCTCCACCGAAGGAACCGCCGAAGAGCTGGTCCGGTCGGGTATCCTGTCGGACATTCGGGTGACGGCCGATCCCCGCGTCAACTCGCTTTTGGTGACCGCCCCACCTCAAAGCATGGTGTTGATGCAGGCGTTGATTCGCCAGCTGGATCAGCCGGCCGCGGCCCAAGCCGACATTAAAGTCTTCACCTTACAAAATGCCGACGCGACGGCGATGGGCGAGTTGTTGGGGACCTTGTTCACCGAAACCCAAACAGGTCAAGCCGGCGGCGCCTCCAGCGGGGCATCCGCCATTCCCGGCAGCGGACCGGTCCCGTTGAAAGTGACTGTCGATGTTCGCACCAACAGTGTCATTGCCGTAGGCAGTGCCGAGTCACTACAGGTCCTGGAGGCGATCCTGATTCGCCTGGATAATACCGATCTTCGGCAGCGAAGAAGCGCCGTCATTAAACTGAAGAACAGCCCGGCGGCTGACGTGGCCACGGCCATCAATCAGTTCCTGACGTCACAGCGGGAACTGTCGCAGATTCAACCCGATCTGGTCAGCAACAATGAACTCCTCGAACGGGAAGTCATCGTTGTTCCCGAGTTGGTCAGCAACAGCCTGCTGCTGAGTTCGACACCCCGATACTACGAAGAGATCGTGAAGCTGGTTGAGAAGCTCGATCAGGAACCGGCGCAGGTCATCATTCAGGTCCTCATTGTTGAAGTTGACTTGCAGAACACGGACGAGTTCGGCGTCGAACTGGGCTTTCAGGATTCGGTTCTGTTCGACCGCGGGCTGTTGAACCTCGACAATTTCCAGACCATCGAAACGTCTGTCTCCGACCCCAGTACCGGCATCGTCACGACAACACAGAACATTGTGAACCGGGAAACTCTCCCTGGCTTCCTCTTCAACAATCAGCAACTCGGA
>CALJUK010000095.1 GCA_937975745.1 uncultured Planctomycetaceae bacterium
GCCGCTCCATTCTCGTTTCTCGACCCGAATCTTAAGGTTTGACACAACACGAGTCTGCCAGGGCTTTCGGGCGGCAAAGCCGTCCGTATTGCGGTCTTGCTGCAAGCATTTGCGGAATGGCTGCTCGTTGGTGTGTCCGCCAGATGCGGCTTCCCGAAAACGACATGGAGATCCCTCTGATTTGGGGTCCCGGTCCCTTGAATCCCGCTAGACCATCTGGCATAGTTCACGCTTCGAGCTGCGCGGCGGTGTCCTGCGCGGGAAGCGAACTCTTGCCCGCCCGACAGCGTCCGCTCGCGAGAACGCCTTCATTCGTCTGTGAAAGATGTGGGTTTGCGCTGTCAGCGGTCGTGCTGAACGGCAAACGCTTGGCCATGTGTTCCCCAGTTGTGGGGGGAGGTTCTGGAGGTTTTCAAGCGTTCGATTTCAAGCCGCAACGGACGCGACTTGTTCCCAGAAGTGTTGCCGACAGCCGAGCCATGCGGTTGTCGCTTCGGTCGTGGGTGCTTCGTCTCGGCCTTCGGGCAGTCAAGCAAGTCCACGCTCCGCAGCCTGCGAGTTCGCTCGGTCGGCTCGAATTGGATCGGCTCAACCGGGTCGTTCGATTCGCCGTCGTCGGAACGAGTTTCTGGGGCTTCGTTCGCACTGACAACCGTTCGCACTGACTGGCGAGTCCGTTATGAGTGTGCCAACGCTGGCTTCAATCAGCTTTGCCCAGTTCTTCGAGGATCAGCAGATCCCGCCCGGAGTGGCGCTGGTCATTGCCGCAATCGTACACGCGGCACTGCTGATTCAGGTCTTCGCGGTCGCCCCGTTCTTCTTTATTTGGCTGGAACGGAAGGTTTCTGCTCGAATTCAGGATCGACTCGGCCCCACGCGTGTCGGCGGTCGGTTCGGCTGGCTGCAGAGTCTTGCCGACGGCGTGAAGTTGATCCAGAAGGAAGATCTCGTCCCGGCCGAAGCGGACTCGATGCTGTATCGGATGGCACCCTACATTGCCTGTGTTGCGTCATTTGGCACGCTGATGGTTCTGCCGTTCAGTGATGGCTGGGTGGCCGTGACCCTCGACGTCGGTATCTTCCTGCTGTTCGCGATTCTCTCGCTTGAAGTCCTGGGAATCGTACTGGCGGGGTACTCGAGCGGGTCGAAATGGTCGCTGTTCGGTGGAATGCGTGAAGCAGCGCAAATGGTCAGCTATGAAATTCCGCTGGCGATTTGCGGCCTGGTCCCCATTGTGTCGGCTGGCACGCTCAATCTGGGTGAGTTGGCCCGGATGCAGCAATCGAACATCTTGTTTGACGGCTGGTTTCTGTTCCGCGATCCGTTCACGTTCGTCGCTTTTTTCGTTTACTTCACCGTAGCAACGGCCGGCTGCAAACGGGCCCCGTTCGATCTGGCCGAAGCCGAAAGCGAACTGGTCGGCGGTTTCCATACCGAATACAGCGGCATGCGGTGGTCGTACTTCTTTATGGCTGAGTACGCCAGCATGTTTGTCGTCAGTGGTGTGGCGACGATCCTGTTCCTGGGTGGCTGGTACACCGGAATTCCGGCGATTGACGGCCTGCTCGGACAGTTGCGAGGCTGGAGCCCCAGCGTCGGGATTGAAGGACTGGTCCTGGGCAACTTCATTGCCAATGCCGTCTACTTCCACATCTTCATGGTGAAGGCCGGCCTGTTGGTCTTCGTGCAGATTTGGATTCGATGGACCTTCCCCCGGTTGCGAATCGACCAGGTGATGATGACCTGTCTGAAGTATCTGGTGCCGATGAGTTGCGTCCTGTTTCTGGGGGCGATCTGTTGGCCTCTGTTGCTGGCCTCAATGACAAGCGACGGGCGGACAGACTGGCGAGGACCGCTGGGAGACAAGGCCGCGATCGCGCCGCTCGACGGCAGTCTGTCGACGTCGGCCGCAAAGGCTGAGCTTCCGGATGCGGATCACTCCCATGCGGCGAGTCTCCTCCCGAATGAATCGTCAGTAGAAACACTGGCCCGTACGAATCGGAGTCTGTGATGTCGGGTGACCAGATTCTGTTTTTGATTTTCGCAACACTGACGTGCGGTGGCGCGTTGAATGTCGTGCTGACCCAAAACGTGGTCCGGATGGCGTTCGGCCTGGTTGTGAGTCTCGGATCGGTTTCCGCGCTCTTTTTCCTGCTGAATGCCGACTTCGTGGCAGCCACACAGTTGCTGATTTACGTCGGCGGTACCGTCGTGCTGCTGATCTTCGGCGTCATGCTGACAGCCAGCGGTCCCTACAGTCG
>CALJUK010000096.1 GCA_937975745.1 uncultured Planctomycetaceae bacterium
TGATGACCGACACGACAACGACGCTATGAAAGCCGGTTCCCAGCCAGCGGATGATCAGTGGTGCCACCGCCACAATCGGCACCGTTTGCAGAAAGACGGCGTAGGGATAGCAACTGGCCCGAATGATGCGTGCCTGCGAGAAGACGACGGCGATCAATACCCCCAGAACAATACTGATGCCAATCCCGCAGACCGCCTCAGTCGCTGTCAACCATGTTGCGGCGGCCAAACGAGGCCCGGTTCGGATCATCGAACGGATGACATCCAGCGGTCCGGGAAAGAGATACTGCGGCGGGTCGAACCACACGATGGCTGCCTGCCACGCCATTGCCAGCAGGACCAGCAGAATGATCGGCGGGAGAACATCGTGCAGGAGGCGTCCGATCAGTTTCACGCAGCCACCCCACGCAGTTCTTGCGAAACGAGACCGGCCAACTCCGCAAACTCGCGCGTTGCGCGGAGCTCGGGAGTGCGCGGAAACTCGAACGGAACCTCGATCTCGGCGATCACTCGGCCCGGGGCTCGGGACAGGACGATCACCCGCTGTGACAGAAAGACGGCCTCAGCGACGTTGTGTGTGACAAACAATGCCGTCCAGCCCCGTGCCATCCACAACCGCGACAAGTCCTCATTCAATTGCTGCCGCATCATATCGTCGAGCGCGGCGAACGGCTCATCCAGCAGGAGAATCTCCGGATTGGTGACTAGCGCTCTGGCCAGCGAGACACGCATTCGCATCCCTCCGGACAGCATCCGAGGACGTTTCGCGATATCCGAACGGCTGAGGCCGATCAATTCCAGACTCTTGTCAATGGCCGGTCCACGCTTTTCCTGGGGGACGCCGAGCAGTTCCAGCGGCAGGGCAATGTTCGAACGGACATTTCGCCAGGGAAGCAGTGTCGGTTCCTGAAAGACAAACGAGACCTGTCGTGTCGACTGGCCGCTCCGAGCGGGAGAGGCACCACCGACTGTCAGCGTGCCGGAGGAAAGGGGCTGCAAACCCGCCACCAGCCGCAGAAATGTCGATTTGCCGCATCCGGACGGTCCAACCAGCGAAACAAACTCGCCCTCGCGAATCTGCAGGTCGAATTCAGCCAACGCGTGATGTGACCCTGCGAATGTCACGCCGACATGGTTCGCATCGATCAGGACTTCGTCCAACATACACACAGTCTTTCGAAACAGCCTTGCGAGAGCGGTCGAATGCCGGGACAGAACTCCGTCAGACGGCAACACGTCGGACCGACAGTTGCGGGAGAGTGACAATCGCCAGCGTGTGCGGGTTGGCCCGATACAGAGCTCCCGGGTTCAGGACCAGTGTTTTGCCGACCTTATGATGCTCGGCGATGTGTGTGTGCCCGTAGCAAACCATGTCCCATTGACCGGAAGTGCACGCTGCGGAAAACGCTGCCGAGTCGTCACTGTGCAGAAAGGCGATGGCCCGATCCTCACAGACTAACTCTCCGAAGCGACCGCAACACGTCAGACCGGCCGATTCGATCGCGTGTCTCAGCTCGTCTTTGTTTCGGTCGACATTGCCGAACACAAAATAGGTTTTCCATTCTGCGAAGATTGGCGGAACATCGACCGAGCCGATGTCACCGCAATGAATGACCAGGTCGACCTCTTCGGCGCGCAACACTTCGGCCGCATCGCGCGCGTTGGGGAGATGTCCGTGCGTGTCGCTGATGACGCCAATCTTCATGAAATGCTCGAATGTCTCTTGAACGAAACGGCCTTTGGAAACGGGAGGCTACGAGCCGGAAACGCTGGCGTTGTCGACTCGATAGTCTTCGATGTCTTCGTCAATGTCGACAGCGGGGGAGGAAAGAATGTCGGGAGTACTCGTCTGCAGGAGAACCATTTCGCGGTAACGTCCGTCGGTCTGCATCAGTTTGGAGTGCGATCCGGACTCTCTCAGGCGTCCCTGTTCGAGGACCAGAATTGTGTCGGCGTTCTGAATCGTACTCAAGCGGTGCGCCACCACAAACGACGTACGGCCCGCCATCAATGCCGTCAAACTTTCCTGAATCAGTCGTTCGCTTTCGGTGTCGAGGTTGCTCGTGGCTTCGTCCAGGATCAGGATTTTCGGGTCGGCCAGAACCGCCCGGGCGATGGCAATCCGCTGGCGTTGGCCACCACTGAGCTTCACGCCCCGTTCACCAATGACCGTGTCGTAGCCGTCCGGCAAGCGGCGGATAAAATCGTCGGCATTTGCGATTCGGGCCGCCTGCACGACGGCGGAATCCTCAGCGGACCGGTTTCCGAAGGCGATGTTTTCCCAGATTGTTCCATCGAACA
This sequence comes from uncultured Planctomycetaceae bacterium, assembly GCA_937975745.1. Lineage (GTDB taxonomy): Bacteria > Planctomycetota > Planctomycetia > Planctomycetales > Planctomycetaceae > CALJUK01. The sequence continues at coordinate 2,302 of CALJUK010000096.1, forward strand.
GGAAGACATCTTGGTCGACCACGCCGAGCAGATGTCGGTACGATTCGACATCAAACTCCCGCAGGTCAACACCATCCAGCAGGACCCGTCCTGCGGAGGGATCGAAGAATCTTGCCACGAGATTGCACAACGTGGTCTTGCCGGAACCGCTCGGCCCGACCAGGGCAATCGACCTTCCCGGCTGAGCGGTGAAAGAGATGTCTTCGAGTGCCGACTGCTCGGTTCCTGGATACTCGAACGTGACATTCTGGAACTCGATCACGCCGCGGACAGCCGACTTGTCGACCATCCGCTTTGGTCCTGCTTGCAACGTCATCTCGCGCGGTTCCCCCAACAGGTCCAACACGCGATCGAGTGCCGAGAGACTGTTCTGAAATTGGGCCGCACTGGTGGCCAGGACTGCCAACGGTTCGAGCAGGAACAGCAGGTAGGCCAGGAACATCATCAGGTCACCCAGCGTCAGAGTTCCCTGCAGGACCTGCCAACCACCGTACAGCATCAGTCCGGCGGAACTGATGGGAATCAGCGTTTCCCACACAATTTCGATTCCACGGGTCCACCACCAGACGAACAACTCCTGCCGGCCCATGTAGTGGTTGCTCCGTACGAAGCGGAGCGTTTCGGACCGTTGACGGCTGAAGGCTCGGACCACCCGCATCCCACCGAAGGCCTCCGCCGCCATCCCGTCGATTTCTTCGCGGGAGGCGCGCACATCACGGTAGCGGGGCCGAATCCGATGGATCCACGTTCGATGCGTCAGGTAGACGATCGGCACCAGAAACAGTCCGCCGGCCAGCAATCGCCAGTCGACCCAGGCCAGAATGCAAAGGCTCCCAACCAGTTGGATGACCGCTCGAAACGGATTGTACAGCATGCCGAAGATCAGCTCGCCAACGGCGCCAGCATCCTCGCGGAGAATCCCCGAGACGCCTCCGGTCTTCAGCTCGAAGACACGATGTAAAGGAAGTCGAACGGCGTGCTCGAAGACACGCTTGCGGACCTGAAACTGCAGTCGCTTCGTCGAACGGGTGGCCACCCAGCGGCCCGTCATCTGGACCAACACGCGCAGTAGCGAAATTCCCGCCACACCGAGGCAGGTCCACAGCAACAACTGCCAGTGGTCTGTCGGAAGCCGTCGTGTCAGCCAGTTCTGGGGGAGAATCTGGTCTCCCAGGACATAATCGACCAGAAATTTGGTGGCCGCCGGAGGAAGCAAGCCCAGCAGTGTGGCGCAGGCGACCGTACACAGCGCGAACACGACACTACCGGTCTGGTCTCCCAGGAGAGACAGAAACTCTCCGATCAACTGCCGGCTGGAACGGGACTTTCCCCGTCGGCCGTGACGCCCGGAATCGCTTCCCTGCGATGCGGGCAACCGCTGGCCGGGGCGTTGGAGGACGCGTTGGCAGTAGTCGACAAAGCGATTTCGGCTGGATTGAATGCGTCTGGGCATGTTTGGGTCAAACGGCGTGGGGTGTCCGCAGGAGACGGCTTCGGGGAAAACACTTTTGCGGTGTGCGCCGTCGTAATTGGTCCTCGCCAGTTGTTATGATCGGACGGCAGGCGACCGCCGTCAACCGACGGTCGTCAGCCGAGAGAGTATCAACACCAAGGAACAGTCATTCATGAGCCAAGAATGGATTGCCGACCGGATGCGTCACATCGATGCTTCGGGGATTCGCAAAGTCTTCGACCTGGCAGCCAACCTGACCGACCCGATTAATCTCAGCATCGGGCAACCGCATTTCAACACGCCGGATCCCATTAAACAGGCACTCTGCGAGGCGGTCGAAGGGAACAAGAACGCCTACAGCCAAACGCAGGGGATTAAACCCTTGCTGGAACGGGTCCAGAAGCAGGCGGATGCCGACTTCGGCCACACGGACCGGCAGGCGTTTATTACCAGCGGAACCAGCGGCGGGTTGATGTTGGCATTGTGCACTCTCGTCAATCCGGGGGACGAGGTTCTGGTGTTCGATCCGTACTTCGTGATGTACAAACACCTGGCAACGCTGGCTGGCGGAAAGACGGTGCCGGTCGACACCTATCCGGACTTCAAAATCGACCTGGACCGTGTCCGGGCTGCCATCACCGAGCGGACGAAAGTCATTTTGTTTAACAGTCCCTGCAATCCGACGGGACACGTTGCCAGCGACGAAGAGATGCAGGGGCTGGCCGAGTTGGCACGCGAAAAGAACATCTGCCTGATCAGTGACGAAATCTATCGGTCGTTTGTCTACGACCGTCCCTTCGCTTCGCCAGCCCGCTGGAACGACCAGACAATTGTCATCGACGGATTCAGCAAGTCCCACTCGATGACCGGACTTCGGCTGGGATTCTGCCATGGACCGGCTCACATCATCCAGCAGATGATCAAGCTGCAGCAGTTCACCTTCGTGTGTGCGCCTCATCCGGTGCAATGGGCCGGAGTCGCCGCTTGGAACTGCGATGTTTCGAAGTTTGTCGACCAGTACAAAGCCACACGCGACTCGATGCTGGCTGAGCTGTCATCGGACTTCGAAATCCACGGAGCGGGCGGAGCCTT
>CALJUK010000097.1 GCA_937975745.1 uncultured Planctomycetaceae bacterium
CCCGTGATATTTCGCGAGCAGTCCGGGAGCAACCCGCGATTCTGCATCTCCAACCGCATCCAGAGTGAAGCCCGGGACGACTCGTTCCTCGAGGTCCAGCGGAAGAACCTGCCGCAGGAGAGGATCATCCAGGTCCCCGGGGGACATCCGTGCGAGATAACTCTGCGGGACTCGCAGCGGGAACTGACCAACCGCAACAGATGCCTGTGCAACAACTTCCGCCGGAAGGCCCAGAATCCGTGCGAGTTCGCCCGGATCACGAATCGCGGCGGAGTATTCCTTCTGCCAATTGTCCGGTCGCGAAGGCTTGCCGACGACAGAAGTCACTGATTCGAAGTGGTCCATTGATTCGCACAATCTTCCTGGAGAGCCCCCGCAGCAGAGTCCATTGACCGGCCGGTTTGGGTGTCGGGGCAAACTGACGCATCCAAGGACGAGGGACTTCGTTTGGTACCGGCAACAGAGGCGTTCTGCATTCCCCTAACCCAGGGAGTCTGCTATTCTTCGGCGACGGAGTGGTATCGAAGCACCACGCGTAATCTACCCATTTCCGAAGAACTAGAGCAATGCCGCAGATTAACACAGGGGATTTTCGCAAAGGGACCAAGGTCGTCATCGACGGCGACCCGTACGAAATGTTGGAATGCAACTTCGTCAAGCCGGGCAAGGGGCAAGCCCTGTATAAGACGCGGTTGCGGAATCTCCTCAAGGGGACGATTCTAGACCGCACCTATAAGAGCGGTGACAGCCTCGAAGCGGCCGACGTCCACAAGAGCGACGCCCAGTATCTGTACAAAGATCCGAACGGCTACGTCTTTATGGATACCACCAGTTTCGAGCAGTACACGCTCCCCATCGCACTCTGCGAAGAGGACGCTCGGTTCCTGCTTGAAGGGGCCACATGCAATCTCCTCTACTGGAACGGTCAACCGATTGGCATGACACCTCCGGCCCAGGTGATTGTCGAAGTGACCTACACCGAACCTGCCGCCCGCGGCAACACGGCGACCAACGTCTCGAAGCCCGCCACAGTTGAAACCGGAGCGACAGTCAACGTTCCGTCATTCATTGAACAGGGTGAGAGAATCAAGGTGGATGCCCGGACCGGCGATTACCTTGAACGGGCACGCGAGTAGCCGGAGGCTGCACGCTGCAAGACAGACGACAAGCGCCGTGAGCGCTCAATCGGGATGCGGCTATGGACATCTGGCATCTGGTGTTGTACGTCGGCGCAATCGGGCTCGCGTTGCGGTCGCTGGTTGGCCTGATGGACAATCACCGAAACCAGATGCGACACGACCTGTTGCAACGAGAACTTGGCCGGCGACAGGCCGACCGTATGCGGGAAGCGACACAACGGGCGATCAAAGAAAACGCAGCGCAGCAAAAGCAACAGTCGGGCCAGCCAGCGGCCGGTTCGACCGCTGGCACCAGGAAGCCGCCGGCTGGTATGTCCGAGACCAAACCGAGTGGTACTAGCGGTACTAAACGCGCTGCTTGATCGTCATGCGCATCTGGTGCAGTTTGACGCTGACCCCATACTTGATACTGATCCCGTATTTGACGATGTTTGGCTCTCCGAAGCTATTCGCTCTCCGAAAACCGTGTTGCCATGTCTGAATCGACTCCCTCCCAAACCGACCTTTCCGCCGCATCATCCGCTGGCCCGGACCGCAATCACAACGGCCGATTGTACATCGAGACCGTCGGCTGCCAGATGAACATGCTCGACAGCGAACTGGTCGTAGCGGCGTTGCGCAAGGACGGCTACCAGCTGACACCCAATCCAGACGAGGCGGATACGCTGCTGTTCAACACCTGCAGCGTCCGCGAGCATGCCGAGCACAAAATCTACAGTGCGCTGGGCCGGCTGAAGTTCGCTCATCGGGATCGACCGCAACGTGTGATCGGTGTTCTGGGCTGCATGGCGCAGAAGGATCAGGAGTTGATCTTTCGCAAGGCACCGCACGTCGACCTAATTGTCGGAACCGGCCAACTCGCCGATGTTCCGCAGCTCATCGCCAGGGCTCGCGAAAGTGGCGATCGCCGCGAACGGCAAATGGCGGTCAGTCTCAGCCGCCGGGCCGGGACGCGGGCGGAAGTCTCGGAAAGCTTTCAGAGTTACGATCCACTGCGAGATCCGGAAATGAGGCCTTCGCCATATCAGGCCTTCGTGCGGATCATGATCGGCTGCGACAAGTTCTGCACGTATTGCGTGGTCCCCACGACGCGCGGCCCTGAGCAGAGTCGATCACCGAAGGAAATTCTTCGTGAGGTGCAGACGCTCGCCGACCAGGGGGTCAAGGAAGTGACATTCCTGGGGCAGACAGTCAACAGCTACAAACACACCGAGGACGGTCGACTGCATCGACTGTCGGACCTGCTTGAACTGACACACGGCGTGGCGGGTATCGACCGCTTCAAGTTCATTACCAACTATCCGAAGGATATGACCGACGATCTGCTGCAGGCAATTCGAGACCTCCCCAAGGTGTCCCGTTACATCCACGTACCCCTGCAGTCTGGTTGCAATGACGTCCTGCGAATCATGAAGCGGGGATACACCGTCGAAGACTACCGCGAGATGATGCACCGCCTGACGGAGACCGTCCCCGGCTGTTCCGTCTCGAGCGACTTCATCGTGGGACACCCCGGTGAGACAGAGGAGTCCTTGCAGAAGAGCGTCGACTCAGTCCGCGAATTACGATTCAAGAACAGCTTCATCTTCAAATACAGTCCCAGACCGGGGACCAAAGCATTCGATCTGTACCCCGACGAGATCTCCGAGGATGTGAAACGCCGTCGTAATAACGAGCTACTCGACGTGCAGAACTTGATCAGCGAAGAGGACAACGTCGCCTTCATTGGACGGCGGGTCGAAGTCCTTGTGGAAGGACTGAGCAAGACCGAACTGAAACGGGGAAACCTGGAGGCAGACCGCGGTAAAATTCCGCAGCTGACCGGCCGAACGGATTGCGAC
>CALJUK010000098.1 GCA_937975745.1 uncultured Planctomycetaceae bacterium
CTCATCATGGCCGGCCTTTCCCCCTACTTGACCGACCTGATCGAACGCGGCGTGATCACGCACGTTGACACCAACGGGGCGGCACTCATTCATGATTTTGAACTCGCCCTGATTGGGGGCACGAGCGAGGACGTGGCCAAGTGGCTCAAAGTAGGTCAGTTCGGTCTTTGGAAGGAGACCGGACGCCTGAATGACGTCATCAACAAGGCGGCCCGACGCGGCGAGGGGATGGGGGAAGGGATTGGCCGTGCGATTGAGGAGGAAGAGTTCCCGCATCGTGACATCAGTATCGCGGCCGCCTGTTACCGGCATGGCGTCCCACTCACCTGTCACGTCAGCATTGGCAGCGACATCATTCACTGTCACCCCAACTGCAACGGGGCCGCCATTGGGCAAACAAGCTACCTCGATTTTCTCCGCTTTGCAGGAAGCGTCCAGAGCCGGGGGGTGAAAACAAAAAAAGGACTCACGGCATTTGCCGTAAGTCCTTTGATACCAGAGTGCCCAAGAGAGGACTCGAACCTCCACGGGGTTAACCCCCACTAGGTCCTGAACCTAGCGCGTCTGCCAATTCCGCCACTTGGGCCAGTGGGCTTGCGAAGCGTTAGAATACGAACCCGTCCGCCGGTCGGCAAGCCAAACCGGTCTCTTTTCGAACCCGAATCGGCGGGATTGGGCCGGTCGGAGTGAATCTGCCGGATCGCTTTGAGGTGTCAGGCGAAATCTCACAGGACGACCGGCTGGCGGCGGGCTCCCCAATTCCCCGGAGAACCGTCGAAAACGCCCGCACACGCGGTGCCGCAGTTCTGGCAGTGTCCCTCGTCTGTCAGATGCCATTCCTTCAGCTGATACCAGTCACGGACAATCAGTGCGTTGCCACAGGAATGGCAGAACGTCGTGTCCCCAACGCGGTCATGCACGTTTCCCGTGTAGGCATAACGGACACCGTTGCTTTGGGCAATCTGCCGGGCGCGAGTGAGTGTTTCCGGCGGTGTGGCGGGAGTCTCCAGCATGCGGAAATCGGGATGAAAGGCCGAGAAGTGCATCGGAACATCGGGGCCGAGTTGCTCGACCACCCAGCGGGTCATTTCGTCCAGTTCGGTATCGGAGTCGTTCTGGCCGGGGATGATCAGAGTGGTCAGCTCGAACCAGACATTCGTTTCGTGCTTCAGATATCGGAGTGTGTCGAGCACCGGTTCGAGATGAGACAGGCAGACGTCGCGGTAGAACCGTTCCGTGAAGGCCTTCAGGTCGACATTGGCGGCATCCATTGCCTCGTAGAAGTCGCGGCGGGGTTCGGGGCAGATTTCACCGGCCGTCACGGCGACCGTCTTGATGCCCAACTCGCGGCAGGCATGGGCCACGTCGACGGCGTATTCCAGAAAGATGACCGTATCATTGTAGGTAAAGGCGACACTGCGGCAGCCAAGCCGCTGGGCAGCCCGGGCGATCATCTCGGGCGTCGCCGCGTCGGCCAGGGTGTCCATTTCGCGCGACTTGCTGATATCCCAGTTCTGACAAAATTTGCAACCCAGGTTGCAGCCGGCCGTTCCGAACGAGAGCACGGGCGTTCCAGGCAGAAAGTGGTTCAGTGGCTTCTTTTCGATCGGGTCGATGCAGTAGCCGCTGCTGCGACCGTACGTCGTCAGGACGACTTTGCCATCTTCACAGGCCCGGACAAAACAGAAGCCCCGTTGTCCTTCGTGCAACTGACAGAAGCGGGGACACAGGTCGCGTTGGCCACGGCCGTCAGGAAGTTGAGGCCAGTACCTGGTAGGAAATGTTTCGGGGAGGGCCGTTTCCACTTCTTGCCTCGGAGAAATCGAGTGGGATACGATTGGCTGACGGAAGCTGTTGTTGTCGATATGCTGCAACAGAATTATGTGCAATCGTTTGCACGACTAAGACGGGCGGCCGACGACCGCCTTGCGACCGACGACCGCTTTGCGACCGGATGGCCGAAAAGAAACATCCGGTGAGTTCAGGGAGACGAGATAGTGACGACGCGTGAGGCGGCAGTCGCAGGCCGGTTTTATCCAGATGACCGGGCTGTGCTGCGCGCCGAGGTTCACAGTCTCCTGGAAGAGTCGCCAACGGTGGTACTGGATAATCCACCGAAAGCCATTATCGCCCCGCATGCCGGGTACGTCTACTCAGGCGCTGTGGCGGCGGCGGCGTATGCGCAGCTTAAATCATTGCAAGGAAGAATTTTACGTGTCGTGCTTTTGGGGCCGGCGCACTATGTGGCGGTTCGTGGACTGGCCACCACAACGGCAACAGCCTTTGAAACACCACTGGGCGAGGTCCCCGTCGATGTCGAAGCCAACCGCCTGCTATGGGACATTCCCGAGGTCGCTCCGCTGGATGCCGCCCATCAGCCCGAGCACAGTCTGGAGGTGCATCTCCCTTTTCTCCAGGAGACTCTGGGCACGTTTCGCGTGGTGCCGATCGTCGTCGGTGAGGTGTCGACGGCCACGGTGGTGGAAGTGCTTGACCGACTGTGGGGGGGTGACGAGACGCTCATCGTGGTCAGTTCGGATCTCAGCCATTACCACGACTACCAGACGGCCAAAATTCTCGACCGGGAAACATCCCGGGCCATTGAGAACAGTAACCCGGAAATGCTTGAACCGGATCGCGCCTGCGGCTGTGTGCCGATTCGTGGTCTGCTGATGGCCGCCGCCAAGCATGGCTTGGTCTGTCATCGACTCGACTTGCGGAACTCGGGAGATACCGCCGGGTCGCGCGATCGTGTGGTCGGATACGGTGCCTGGGCCTTTACGGCTCCCAGCGAGAAGGGGGGGCTTTCTCAGCAGGACCGGACGTGGCTGCTGAAGACGGCACGCGATGCGATTCGCTTGGGTTGCGAACTCCGTCAGGTCGCCAGCAACTGGGACGCCGGCGATGCACCCGAGTCGCTCCGTCGACCGGGAGCCTGTTTTGTCACGCTGCGGACTCGCAACGGAGACCTGCGGGGCTGTATTGGCAGCTTGCGGGTGATTCGGCCGTTGATTTCCGATGTGGCCCACAGCGCGCAGATGGCCGCCTTACATGACCCTCGTTTTCCGCCCGTCCGCCCTGAGGAAGTGTCCAACCTGCTGATTTCGATTTCGGTGCTCGGTGAACCGACACCTTTGGAATTCGCAACGGAGAACGATTTGCTCGATCTGATCCGACCGGGGGATGGCCTGACGCTGACCGCTCCAGGGGGGCACCGGGGGACACTGGTGCCGGCTGTGTGGGACCAGATCACCGGTCCGCGCGAGTTCCGGCGGCATTTGAAGCAGGAGGCGAGCCTGGCGGTCGATGACTGGCCGGACGGTATCCGCGTGGAACGCTATACGGCCGAGTCGTTCTCCGAGGGGGAGTTTCTGTCAAAGTGACATTGTCGATGCTGGCGTCGGCCGGGGACCGCAGGGAGCATCGAGAAGACACCACCGCAGGGGACGCGGGGGAGCGTGGCTTGCAGACAAAGTCCTCTCCGTTGAGGGAGAGGATTAAGGTGAGGGTGAAGGGCGGGAATGTGGCATGTGGCGGTCGACCCTCCCCCGGCCCCTCCCTGAAAGGGAGGGGGGTAAGACAGATCGGCGCGCGAGGGGGATCAGACAAAATTGGGAGGGGAGTTTCGTCTTCTTCGCGTCGGTCTGTCAGGCGACCTCGTCGAGAACGCTGTCTTCGACGTAGATCGGCAGGGTCGGCTCGTAGTGGACTGCCAAAGCGATCGCGTCGCTCGGGCGGCAGTCGACTTCGATCAGTTCGCCGTTCTGTTGAATACGAATCATTGCAAAGTACGTGTGGTTCGTCAGGGAGTTGATGACGACGTCCTGGATCTCACCACCCAGCAGTTCGATCGTGTTTTTGAGCAGATCGTGCGTCAGAGGGCGGGGGGGGATGTCCTCGTTCTTAACCCGGCGGTGAATGCTGGTCGCTTCAAAAATTCCGATGAGTATCGGGAACATACGCGATCCGTCGACCTCACGCAGGTAGATGACCTGCTGTTCGCCGATCTCGCTGATGATGATTCGCGCAAGTTCCATCCGGACCAGCATGACTCTCTCTCCCGTGGTCACAACCTGTTGGGCAACCCGTCCCGTTCACTGTAGCGTTTTCCCGATCTCAATGCGTCCATAAAGCGAACCGGACCATTCTGGAGTGGGGGCAAAAGCGACTTTTTCCCGTCGAGGTCCGCGATGATTTGCTGGACTCCCTCGAGCTGACTCTTCAGCGAGGCCAGCATGTCCCTGGCTCCCTGGACCACATCGGCGGGCGCCTTGCTGACGAAGCTCTGGTTTTCGAGTTTCTTCTCGTGTCCTGTAATCAACCCGCTCAATCGCTTCGCTTCGACCTGTTGCCGGCGGAGTTCTGCCTCGCGATCGATGATCCCTTCCAGCGGGACAAAACCGTCAGCATCTTTCAGAGAGAATCCTGCCGACCCACTGGGCCGTTCGACAGTCACGCCGGCAGCTTCCAGCAGCGTGTCGGCCAGGTTCTGGAACTGGTCGGCGACTTCGTGCATGGCGTCGGCGACTTCGGCCGTACAGCGGACGTAAATTTTGAGCGGCGTCGTCGGGCCGATGTTGTAGATGGCCCGCACGTTGCGGACGGCGGCGATTGTCTCCTGCAGCCGGGCAAACCGGGCTTCGAGTGCGGCATCCCGGAAAGATTCCGGCAGCTTGGGCCAAGCCGCCTTGATGGCTCGCGGAGCACTCGCCTGAGGGGACAACAATCCCCGTTCGGGGGCGACCTCGTTGAGTCGTTCCCAGATTTCCTGTGCGATGAACGGTGTGAAAGGTTGCAGCATCCGGACCAGCGTGTCGACCACGCCGACCAGCACGCGTTGAGCGGCCGGTCGCAACGCCTCGTCGCGCAGTCGGGGCTTGATCATCTCCAGGTACCAGTCGCAGAACTCGTTCCAGGTGAAGTCCCGTAGTGTTCGGGTGGCAGCATCGAACTGATATCGGCCGAGCAGTGTTTCCAACTCGCCGAGAACGTTTGACAGACGGCTTAAGATCCAGCGGTCCTCGAGTGCGAGTTCCGACTCGGCTACATCGCCCGGTGTGTAGCCTTCCAGATTCATCAATGCGAACCGGCAGGCGTTCCACAGCTTGTTGCAGAAGTTGCGGCCGTATTCAAACCGTTCGCTCACCATTCGGGCCACGGGAGCGTCCGTGTCGGGGTCAAAGTTGGGACTGGTGTATTGCGAGCGGTTCTTGCACGCCTTGCAGTGGACTGTCGGCTTGACGTTACCGTCCGGTTTGGCCTTCTGGTGCGCGAGTGTCTGCGGAATGACTTCGCCGCAATGAGGGCACTCGTATCCGATGGGCAACCGCACGTCCTGGGTCTCACCAGCGAACGACGTAATGGTGAAGCGGACGGCGTCGGTGCCGTATTTGTCGATCAAATCCATCGGGTCGACGCCGTTCCCCTTGGACTTCGACATGGTCTGGCCGAAA
>CALJUK010000099.1 GCA_937975745.1 uncultured Planctomycetaceae bacterium
GGACGTTGCCCTTCGTCGTGCACGCGATGGCCCTGTTGCAGGTGCTGGCTTGGCGAGAACTGTGGCTGATTCCCGGTTATCCGGGTCGACCGGACTGGCTGGTTGCGAATCTCGGTTGGGGAGTTCTGGCCGGGACGGTCCTGCTGTGGGATGGTCGCCGACGGCGGAGTCAATAGAAGCGGTTCCAAAACCTCGGTGTGTTTCGTCTTCGTTCTGTGAATACTGACCGAAGACTTGCCACCGACCGGTGTTGAAACTGTTTCGAGACAAACGAAAAAAGGTGGCAGCACCCACTTTGGATGACTGCCACCTTTTCAGGGATGGGTTTGCAAATTGGCAATGGAAGGAGAACTTGCCAGTCTGCCGGATTACCAAGTCCTTTGGTAATGAACAGTCAGCGAATCTCGACTTTGGCCGGAAGTTCGGAGCGGAGGTCGTCCGGGGGGGCAGCGCCCCCCCGGCAGCGAACCTCACGTTGTCGAGTCAGCCAAGACTTTGTCGAGGAGTTTCGCAGGGAACCGCGGTCTTGTGACCGCGTCAATCGGGTCAACTAGTTGCAGGCAGCCGGAGCGGCACAGCTGGGGGCACAAGCGGCCGGAGCAGCACAGCTGGGAGCACAGGCAGCCGGGGCACACGCCGGAGCCGGAGCGGCACAGGTCGGGGCAGGAGCACAGCAATCGCGGTGCGTGCAGCACTTGGTCTTCTTAACTTTGCAGCACTTGGTCTTCTTGACCTTGCAGCACTTGGGCTTGCAGCACTTGCTGAACAGCTTCTTCATGCCGTTGCAGCAGCTGTCAACAACGTTGCAGCAAGCGGACGGAGCAGCACAGCTGGGGGCACAAGCAGCCGGGGCACACGCCGGAGCCGGAGCGGCACAGCTGGGAGCACAAGCAGCGGGAGCCGGAGCCGCACAACTGGGAGCACAAGCAGCGGGAGCAGCACAGCTGGGGGCGCAGCAGTCGTTCATGCGGGCAAAGCTGAACAGACCAGCATCAGCAGTGTTGCTGCCGAGACAACAAGCCATCAAAGCAGCAGAGAGGGTGATCCAACGCATTTCAGAACATCTCCTGGTTTTGGCACTTCACTGACGAACGTGAGAACTCTCAACTTTTGCGGGCGGTACATCCCGTGCCGCGTTCTTATTTCTGAGGCTCACGTGACAAGATGGGTAACGCTGCTGTTAGAGATCGGCACATCCTGCCGATTCTGGTTGTCGATTCCTGAATGTTTTTGCATCGATCGCCAAACTGGTGGTAGTGGTGTCGCCTGTAGCGGTTGAATGCAGGCCCGGATGGCGAGGACGCCCAACTCATCGGAACACCGTGTCCGATCGGCCTTCTCAGCACGTTACTTACCGTTGGAACAGTCCTTCGAATGCGTACGGAAGGACCTGGGAATGCGACGTCCCGGACGGCGGAAGGCTGGCGGAAACCGCTACCGATCTGCTACGAGAAGGGTTGTCGCATTGACCATCACCCTGTTCTCGCGGCAATACGCGGATTCGTGACGACGATCCGAAGTAACGGGAGTGACGAGTGGCATCCTTCTTCCTCTGGATCACGACCGCATTGCTCTGGGCCAGCACCGGACTGCTGATCCGGGCCTGGTGGATCATCCGCCTGACATCCTTGCGATCTGCATGGACCTGGCAGCTGGTGGCCTGGCTGGCTTGGTCGACTGTGTGGACTGTGACGTTGGTCCTGCAAGCGACTTCCGCGGCTGTTGCCGACCACCTCTGGTATTTGTGCGCTGTCCTGCAGCTTTGCCCGCCAATCGCGGTCCTGGGATCCCGTCGCCCGGGGGTTCAGGTCTGGGGTTGGTTTATCCTGGTCCCTTTGATCGCCGTTCTCGGATGGCCCGCCTGGACCGAACTGGTCTGGAAGCTGCCAGGGAAACCGCTTGCGCTGGATCGGCCGGCTGTCCTCGGGTTTGCCATTGTGACCGTGATGGGGGCCGGCAATTTTCTGGCAACCCGATTCTGGCCCACCGTGCTTGCGGGGTTGATCGCTTTATCACTGGTCATCGTCCCGCTGACAGCCGACATGCCTGACTGGCCCGTCAGTCGGCTGGCGGGACGCGAGATGGCCGTCGCCTGTCTATTGGCGGCTGCCTGGGCAACACTCGCCGGCCGTCGACGTTCGACCCGATCGGAATGCGGGCCATTGGACGATTGGAATTCACTCTGGGAAGACTTTCGCAGCCTGTTCGGTTTCGTGTGGGCGAGCCGAGTGGCCGAGCGGGTCAATATGTCCGCCCACAACGAGCGCTGGTCAACGCGACTGCAAGTGGACGGTTTCGTCCGTGCCCCGGCAGCCGAAGGGCAGTTGACTGCCGAAGAAACGCGAACGCGGGTCGACTTCACGCTCCGTTGGATTCTGCGACGATTTGTGGATGTGGAGTGGATCGACCAGCGGATCAAGGTCTTCCCCCCTCCCCCGCCGGATTTGCCGCTGGATACGGCACCGGTTGCTCCGCGAAAATAGCGTTTATGGGGGAAGTTTCTCGGGGAACCGCTAGAACCGGGGCCAATCGGCCGCGGTTCGTTGTCTCGATGCGATCGAGATTCTAGAATCGATGTGCCGGGGCAAGCGCCGGCAGGAAGTACGAGAGTTGGATGGAACTTCGAGTGTTCGAACGCCGCCCTCGCTGGGGACCAGAACTGCAGCGGCAGTTCCTGGGGGATCGAACGATTCAGGTCGTCAATTGCGGCTTGATTCGGGACATGTGTCCGACGGATCCGGGTCATCGTGTGGCTCTGCTGCTCGATATGCGGCACGCCCAGGCGGACGTACTGCAATTGCTGGGCAACTTGCAGCGGCATCGAACGGCGGCCGTGGTCATCGTGATGATCGGGACGGACGATTCGGAGTTGGAGTGGACCATCCGAGAGCTTGGAGCCGGGGACGTGGTCGTTGGCGAAGTCGACGGAGCCTCTCTGGCCCGGCTGTGCCGTCGGCAACTCTTGGCTGACCGACTAAGGCCTGAGAACGCGTCGCAATAGAATGCTGCTCATGCGGCTCCGGGGGTGCTCGTTCCCGCGGCGTGGCTGCGGTGACACAATAAACCGAGGCGACACAAAGAACCGAGAGAGTCTCGACTCGAACTCGCAATGCCCAGGCCAGTCCCCCCGCGGTCATCCGCCGCAAGCAACCATCTCACGCGTAACGAGACGGGGCGAACCTTTGGTGAGTTGAAGATGATCCGATCTGTGACTTCCCGGGCCGAGGGGGGATGCGACGTCGTCGTCTCGCTGCCGACTCCTGCCTACCCGAACCGCGAACGAATTGTCGACGCGATTCGGCAGTCGCTCGATTCGCCGGTGAGCGTTGACTTCGCCACGGACGAGGCTCTGGGCAAGAACAGCGGCGGCGCGATCGGCTTGCATATCAAGAATGTGATTGCCGTCGGCAGCGGTAAGGGGGGCGTCGGAAAAAGTACGGTGGCTGCCTCGATCGCTTTCGGCCTGAAGTCGTACGGGGCCAAGGTCGGCCTGATGGACGCCGATGTCTATGGGCCGAGTATCCCGCATTTGCTCGGAGCCCAGGGGCGTCCGGAAGTCCGCGAGTACAAGACAGACGATGGTCGGACAATCAATCGGATTCAGCCGATTGAAAAGGACGGCGTAAAAGTCATCTCGATGGCGTTTTTCATCGAGCCGGGAAAGGCCGTCGTCTGGCGTGGTCCGCTGTTGCATCGGGCGATCACGCAGTTCCTGCAGGATACTGAATGGGGTGAGCTGGACTACCTGATTATCGATTTACCCCCGGGGACGGGTGATGTCTCGCTGACTCTCTCGCAGTTGCTCGGCCTGGCCGGCGCCGTCGTCGTCTGCACTCCGCAACAAGTGGCGTTGTTGGATGCGGTCAAGGCGATCGAGATGTACCGCCAGGTGAAGATTCCCGTCCTGGGAATTGTCGAAAACATGTCGGGCGAAATTTTCGGCCGAGGGGGTGCTCAGAAGAAGGCGACTGAGATGAGCGTTCCATTCCTGGGCGAAGTCCCGATCGACGCGGGAATCCGCATCAGCGGCGACGAGGGACGGATCTCTGATGTCTTCGCCGACGATTCGCCCTCAAGACAGGCTTTCTTGGGTGTCAGCGAGCAGGTTGCAATCCAGGTTGTCCAGCAGTTGATGTCGGGACCCAAGACCCCGACGCTTGAAGTCCTGTAACACTCCGACTTGTGGCCAGGTCGGCAAATGCTTCAATTGGCTGGGAACGTTCGTTATAGTGCCGATTCAGCCCAGTCGAATGGCGGTTGTCTTGTTCACGAACGCCTCCACGACACAGGCGTTCTTGCCGACGTGATTTCAAAAATTGGGAACACCGCGATGGACCGAGACGAGATACTGCTGGATACCGAAGATCGGATGGAGAAGGCCGTCAAAATCTGTCACGACGCGCTCCAGGGACTGCGGACTGGACGGGCGACGGCGGGACTGGTCGATTCCATCCGTGTCGATTATTACGGCTCGCCGACTCCGCTGAAGCAGGTGGCCAACATCAGTGTTCCCGAGCCACAACAGATCGTCATCAAGCCGTTCGACGCCAATATTACCAACGATATCGTGAAGGCCATTCAGGCCAGCGACGTCGGTCTGGCGCCCAATGCCGACGGGCGTCTGATCCGTCTGAACGTCCCGCCGCTGTCGCGGGAACGCCGCCAGCAGCTTGTTTCTCGCGTGAAAGAACTGGCAGAAGAAGCACGCGTTGCCGTCCGCAATATCCGCCGCGATGGCAATAAACATGCGGACCAGGCCGAAAAGGACAAGATTCTGACCGAAGACGATCGGGACTCGTTGAAGGACGAAATTCAGAATCTCACAAAGAAGTATGAGGGGAAAGTCAACGACATGGCGTCCGCGAAAGAAAAGGACGTGATGGACGAGTAGACGGCTTCCCGGGATGGCCTCGCTGCCCTCTGCTGATCACACCGCCCCCTCATAATCGCTACAGTTCCTACTGGCCGCAGATCGTGTTCAACACGTTCGAGCGTTGCCCGTCCTACGATGCGCGCCATCTGCAACACTGGACGCCGGTTGGAAACGATCCGTCTGCGACGGTGGAAATCCGTGTGCCGCTGATACGGAACGAACCGATTCTAGCTACTGCTCATGTTTCGAGCGTTGCAGAGGTTCTTACCGTCCGTCTCCGAAGTCGACCCATTGCCTGGGGCATCGACTCCGTGAGCAGGCGTGTGCAGATATTTCCGGGGACGGCTTCATGCATTTTTCATCCAAGCGAGCAATGTTTGCGTTGTTGGGCAGTCTGATTGGTAGCCTGCTCTGCTCGGGGTGCCAAGTTCCCAGTGGAAGCAGCGACTGCACATCGTGCGAGCTCTCCGCAGCCTGTGCTTTTCCCGGCGAGACGTTCCCGGGGGACGTTACGCCGTACGGTCCGCAATCGCAGCCAACAATGCCTCCCTACGGTGCACCTCTCCCCCCCGCGGATGACGGTCCGTCGCTGCAGCCCATTCCGCAACAAGTGCCGCCGCAACCTGCCGAACCCACAAGCGCGCTTCAGTATCCAAAGCACGTAAACTTGCAGTCGGGTCAGTACCAGGAAAATCCGCAACCGGGAGTGTCAGTCGTCGAGTCGTACGAAGCGCAGTCCAACGGCGGCGACTGGCGGGTGATGCCGACTCCTGGCGGCGAGCCCGAACCTCTCCGCGTTTGGAGCGGCGTGAGTCACCGCACACGCAAAGTCATCGATGAGGCTGTCCGACGGTTGAAGCCGCCGTTCCTCAGTAGCCGAAATTCGGTCGGCTACAATCCGGCCGGCGGCAGCACGTTTATCGGCGAAGGAATGCCGCAATCGGCCTGGCCTATGCCCACTGCAACTGTCACGAGCCAGACAATTACATATTACGGCAGCCCGTATGCACCCAACGGGACCGGAACCGCTCAGTATGCACCGTCGCCAGCGGCGATAGCACCCCAGCCGAGTTCTGTTCATCCGACTGCCTTCGGACAACCGACGGGCGGGCCGCCCATCGGCCACACCCCCCCTGCGATGCCGTCGCAAGCCTTCATGTCGCCCAATGGTATTGTGGGGATGTCGGCCACGATGACAGCCGAGTCGACAGACTCGTCGGTCCAGCAGCTCAGTCCGATCCCGGTCTGGCAGCACAGTCCCGAGGCTCCGCAATCTCAACCGACACGCCACCCGCGGTTCCGAAACCCGGTGGAGCTGCAGCAGGTTTACCCAAGCAACGGACCGGTTCTCTACATTCCGTAAAGCCCGTTTCCGATATCGGTTCACTCGGGCGGCTGGTCCTCACTGCGTCGCAATGACGCCAGAGTGCGCTGGGGACGGCTGATTGCGGCGTGAGTCATCGCACACGACATTCGTAGCGAGTTGCGCTGGCGAGTCCGTTTCGCGATACCGCGATACGAAGCCCCGCTGTTGCGAACGTACGGCGTATCGTAACCGCCGCGGCAGAATGTGTTGCATCGTAGAATCCGCCAGATGCCCCGGAGACTGCCGACGACGACGCCAGACTTCTGCACAGCTCCGATGAAATATTCGCTGCAACTGGGATGGAACCGGCAGCGTCCTCCCAGAATTGGCCCCAGCCACTTCTGATACAGCCGAACCAGGCCAATCAGCAACCCCGCGCAAAGACTGGCCCACGTACTTCGTTTGCTTCCGGTGTGGTCGCCGGTCATGTTTCAAGCGACTCCGTCGAACTGGGGGACTCTCTGTTGACGAGATCGTGTGGGAGGACTCCAATCCGCCGAGCCAACTTCGCAGACAGCTTGCGCAGCGAGCGGCGATAGTCATCCACTGTTGCCTGCACGCCCTGCCGGGGGATCAGAATCAGATCGAGGCCCGCAGGCAGATCGGTCCGAGACAGCCGGAATGCTTCGCGCAACAGACGCTTGATCCGCGCGCGGCGGAAGGCCGAACCATGTTTGCGAGAGACACTCAGACCGAAGCGGGTCCGTCCGAGTTCGTTCGCAGCCGCGAATACCAGCAGAAACTGATCCCCGGCCCGGTGCTGTTGCGCATAGACGTTTTCGAACTCGCGCGTCTGTCTCATGCGTGCTTCACGTGGCAGGCGAAGTTCGTTCATGACTCGGGCCGATCGCTGTCGAACTCGCCACGACCGGTTTCACGCTGTCCCGAATTCTGGCTGTTTGTTTTGCTTTCGTGTCCGGTCTCGGTCGGTCGCTCGGCCAGACGCTGCTTGTCGCGCAGAAACCAGAGGGGATCGGTCGGAGTCTGTCGTGGAAGAGGTGCCCGTGCGCTACGACGGACGGCACTTCCACCCAACACAATCAGCAGCAGCATCGAGACTCCTGTGACAACGATCAGCAGCAGCAGATAAAAGCCAACGGTGATCGTCCGCTCTCTGTTATTGGGGCTCATTTGAGTTCCGACGGGACTGTCCGTGTCGGGAGTTTCCGCTGGTGCGCCGTTGGGACGGACGGTCGGTCGCTGGACCTCGTTTTCTGCCGGTTGACCGACAGCCACCGGTTCCTCCGCGAGCAGGCAGTGATGCAGCGGCGAGAGGCTTTCGCACGCCATGACACCGGTCAGAAACAGCCACCACAGCCAAAAAATTGGAATTCCATACGAGACCGGTCGGCCGGTTGGTTCAGGTGGGCCGTTGCACGGCGAACCCGAACCGGGCGACTGTGGGGCTGCGGCTTTCGTTTCAGCGTGAACGAGGGTCGGCGGTTACCAA